>JAFZUL010000041.1 GCA_017618355.1 Muribaculaceae bacterium | reverse complement strand
TATTTAAATAAAAAATTAGTACCTTTGCACGTCTTTTTATGAAATATATAATTAACTTATAATATAAACTTCTTATTAACAATTTATTATGGACATTTCACACATCGAACACGTTGGTATAGCAGTCACAAGCCTTGATGAGGCTATACCTTTCTATGAGAAATTTCTCGGTTTCAAATGCTTCGCTATCGAAGAAGTAGAAGACCAGCACGTACGCACAGCATTCTTCAAAGTTGGCCAGACCAAGATTGAGCTTCTTGAGGCTACAAGCCCCGATAGCGCTATCGCCAAGTTCATTGAGAAGAACGGCGGACGCGGAGGCATCCAGCATATCGCATTCTGCGTGCAAGACGGCGTTGCCAACGCTCTCCAGGAGATTCAGGACAAGGACGGTCGCGTTCTCGACAAGGCTCCCCGCAAGGGCGCTGAAGGCCTGAACATCGCTTTCGTTCACCCCAAGACTTCGGCCGGCGCTCTCGTTGAGCTTTGCGAAGATCCCAACAAATAAGAATCACTCAATACAATTCAAATAAAATGAGTAAACAACTCGAAAAAATCCAACAACTCATCGATATGCGTGCCAAGGCACGCGTGGGTGGTGGCGAGAAGGCCATCGCCAAGCAGCATGAGAAGGGCAAATACACTGCCCGTGAGAGAATCAATATGCTCCTTGACCCAGGCAGCTTTGAGGAACTTGACATGTTTGTTCAGCACCGCTGCACAAACTTCGGCCAAGAGAAGAAGTCGTTCCTTGGCGACGGTGTAGTAACTGGTTACGGTACTGTTGACGGACGCCTCGTTTATGTCTTCGCTCAGGATTTCACCGTGATTGGTGGCTCGCTAGGCGAGGCAATGGCATGGAAGATGTGCAAGGTTATGGATCTTGCCATGAAGCAGGGCGCTCCAGTTGTGGGCCTTAATGACTCTGGCGGCGCACGCATCCCCGAGGGCATCAACTCTCTGGCTGGCTATGCCGAGATTTTCCAGCGCAATATCGACGCCAGTGGCGTAGTGCCACAAATCTCTGCTATCCTCGGTCCTTGCGCCGGTGGTGCAGTTTACTCCCCTGCCCTCACCGACTTCACCCTGATGGCAAAAGGCACTTCATTCATGTTCCTTACCGGTCCCGCCGTTGTTAAGACAGTTCTTGGCGAGGACGTGACTCAGGAGCAACTAGGTGGTGCTAACGTTCACGCCCAGAAGAGCGGTGTTACCCACTTTGCCTGCGATACTGAGGATGAGGTTATCGAAACCATCAAGAAGTTGTTGAGCTATATGCCAAGCAACAACATGGAAGAGGCTCCACGTCTTGAGTGCAACGATCCAATTGACCGCGTGGAAGACGCTCTCAACAGCATCATACCCGAGAGTCCCAATGATCCTTATAACATGTATGACGTTATTGGCGCCATCGTTGATAACGGTGAGTTCCTTGAGGTTCACAAAGACTTCGCTAAGAACATTATCGTGGGCTTTGCACGCTTCAACGGACAAAGCGTGGGCGTGGTTGCCAACCAGCCTCAACACATGGCTGGAGTGCTCGACGTTAACGCCTCGAAGAAGGGCGGACGTTTCGTTCGCTTCTGCGACGCCTTCAATATTCCATTGGTAACTCTCGTTGACGTGCCAGGCTTCCTTCCCGGTACTGGTCAAGAGTACAACGCCGTTATCCTTAATGGCGCCAAGTTGCTCTACGCCTATGGTGAAGCCACTGTACCCAAGGTTACTGTCACTCTGCGCAAGAGTTATGGTGGCAGCCACATCGTGATGAGCTGCAAGCAGCTGCGTGGCGACATGAATTACGCTTGGCCAAGCGCCGAAATCGCAGTGATGGGTGCTGCTGGTGCTGCTGGCATCCTCTATGCCAAGGAGTCGAAAGCAGCCAAGACCGCCGCTGCCGAGGCCAAAGAGGCTGGCGACGAGGCTAAGGCAAAAGAAATCATGGAAGAGAACAAGAAGTTCATCGCCGAGAAGGAGCAAGAGTACAACGACTTGTTCTGCACTCCATTCAATGCAGCTAAGTATGGCTACATCGACGACGTTATTGAGCCTCGCAACACTCGCTTCCGCGTGATTCGCGCCCTCGAGCAACTGCGCACCAAGAAGTACATCAATCCTGCCAAGAAGCATGGCAACATTCCTTTGTAATTTCTATTCAACTATCAGTAAAATGAATAAGAAAATATTATTGACACTGATTGCTGTTGTGGCAGCCCTCACCGCCAGTGCGCAAGGACGACTCGACCTGCGCATCAACGAGGTGATGATTCAGAACGACAGCAACTATGTTGACCAGGATGGCAATCGCTCTGCGTGGATTGAGATTTTCAACGCCTCGCATAGCACCAATGCCATCGAGAAGATGTTTATCACCACCTACAAGCAAGATTTCATTCAAAACTATTTCAAAGTTGAGGAGCAGAAAAGCAACAAGAAACGCAATCAGCTCCTGAATGAGCTTGCCGAGAAGCATGGCGACAGCATCTATGTGATTCCTAGAGGTGATGTTGACACTAAAGTCAAGCCACGCACACATGTGGTGTTCTTTGCCGACGCCAACGATGCAGCGGGAACCTTCCACCTGCCTTTCAAACTTGAGGCCGGCAAGGACAACTACATCGCACTCTACGACGTGAACGGAGACCTTGTTGACGAGGTTATTATCCCCGCCAACCTGCCTGCCGACCAATCTTTTGCTCGCATCAGTGAAGAAACTATTGACCTTCACAAGGATTCAAGAGATTTCGACAATGCCGAGTGGCAAGTGCGTGACGGCAAAACCGAGGCAACAGCAATATCTCCTGCCAAGTTCAACGCTCGCCCAGTTAACGAGAACATCCAGAAGTTCAAGGATGAGGACCCATCGGGTATCCTGCTCACCCTCATGTCGATGGGCGTAGTGTTCAGCGCTCTGCTCATGCTTTACATTCTCTTCAAGCTCTTTGGAAAGGCATTTGCCGCTAAGGACAAGAAGAAAGAAGAGGAAGTTGTTGAGAAGGCCGTTGACAATGATGCCGCCACTGTGGCAACTCCCGCAGGCGACGATGAGGCCATCGCAGCTATCTGCATGGCTCTCTATCAGCACTTCAACGCTCATGACGAGGAAAGTGGTGTTCTTACCTTCGACCGCTCTAACGGGCAACTCAGCGCTTGGGGTTCTAAAGGCAATCTTCTGCGCCGTCGCCCTGAGCATCACGAAAATCATTAATCACTAACATTTAATTTGTTATATCAATGAAAGAATATAAGAATAAAATCAATGGTCACGAATACAAAGTAAATGTTGGTGACATTGAGAACAATATCGCTCACATCGAGGTTAACGGAGTTGCTTACGATGTTGAACTCGAAGAAGAGAAGGCCATCAAGCCTGTTATCAAGAAAGTGGCTCCGAGCAACGACGCTCCTGTTGCCGCTAAGCCAGCAGCTGCCAAGCCAGCAGCTGCAGCCGCTGCAGGCGATCATGTTATCGCTTCACCGCTTCCTGGCGTAATCAAAGAACTCCATGTGAAGGAAGGACAGCAAGTAAAGGCCAGCGACGTGGTTTGCATCCTCGAAGCCATGAAGATGGGCAACGAGATCCATGCAGGCAAGGACGGCGTTGTGAAATCTATTAACGTAGCTCTTGAAGAATCAGTTCAAGAGGGTACCACCATCATGATTATCGCTTAATACTATGGTACTATTAAATATTGCTGAAAACCTGAAGCAATTTTGGGAGTTCACAGGCTTTTACAACGTTACGTTGTCGCCCGAGAGCTTGATCATGCTGTGCGTGGGTCTGTTTTTCATCTACCTCGCCATCAAGCATGACTTTGAGCCCATGTTGCTAGTACCAATTGGATTTGGTATTCTCATTGGTAACATCCCCTTCCAGCCAGGCAACGAGATTGGCATCTACGAGGAAGGGTCGGTGTTAAACATCCTCTATCAGGGTGTGCGTCAAGGTTGGTATCCACCGCTCATATTCTTGGGAATCGGTGCTATGACCGACTTCTCGTCGCTGCTCGCCAACCCCAAGCTGATGCTTGTGGGTGCCGCTGCGCAGTTTGGTATCTTTGGTGCTTACATGGTAGCTCTGGCTATGGGCTTCATGCCCGACCAGGCTGGTGCCATCGCAATCATCGGTGGTGCCGACGGCCCTACCGCCATCTTCCTGTCGTCGAAACTCGCTCCCAACTTGATGGGTGCTATCGCCGTTTCGGCATATAGCTATATGGCGCTCGTGCCAGTGATTCAGCCGCCCATTATGCGACTGCTCACCACTAAAAAAGAGCGTCTCATCCGTATGAAGCCAGCTCGCAAGGTGTCGCAGACCGAGAAGATCATCTTCCCCATCGTGGGTCTTATCCTCACCTGCTTCTTTGTGCCCAGCGGCCTTCCTTTGCTCGGTATGCTGTTCTTCGGCAACTTGTTGCGTGAGAGTGGTGTGACTACCCGTCTCGCCAAGACCGCCAGCAATGCAATGACCGACATGGTGACTATCGTTCTGGGTATGTGCGTGGGTGCTTCTACTCAGGCCACAGAGTTCCTCACCAGCGACACTATCAAGATTTTCGCTCTTGGTTTCATGGCGTTTATCATCGCCACAACTTCGGGTGTCCTCTTCGTGAAGATCTTCAACCTGTTGCTGCCCAAGCACAAAAAGTTGAACCCATTGATTGGTAATGCCGGTGTGAGCGCTGTGCCTATGGCTGCACGCATCAGCAACGACCAGGGCCTCAAAGCCGACCCAAGCAACTACCTCCTCATGCACGCCATGGGACCAAACGTTGCAGGTGTTATCGGCTCGGCAGTAGCTGCTGGTGTATTGCTCGGCTTCCTCGGATAATACTACAATATCCTATAATATTTAATAAGGTGTGTTCTTAAAGTGAGCACACCTTATTTGCATGGACATCTCACGATTAGTCGGGAGGCGGCACCTCACTAAAAATGGCACGCAATTTGCAACCCTCCCAACTAATAACTGAAAACTGAATATTGACAACTCAGAACTGAATACTGATAACTGACAACTAATAACTATGTACACTTTTCTTCAATACATTTCGGGACCTGCGCTTGGCGCGGTAATAGGCTATATCACCAACGATATCGCCATCAGGATGCTTTTCCGTCCTCACACCGCAAAGTATATATGTGGTGTGCATGTGCCGTTCACTCCTGGCATCATCCCTAAGGAGAAAGGACGTATTGCCAGCGCCATTGGCGGAGCAATAAGCGAGAACCTTATGAACAAGGAAGTGCTGGAAAAGACCTTGCTCAGCGACGAAATGCTCGACAAGATACGCCTCGCCATCGACGATTTCTTCTACACACAACTCAATAACAACGAGACTGTTGAGCAGTTTGCCGCACATTATCTCACCGACGAGGAGATTGCCACCATACGCGAGAGCACCTGCGACGAGATTGCCAAGCTCATCATCGCCAAACTGCGTGACCGAGCCATAGGTACTACAATCGCACATGCCGCAACTCAGCACGTCATCGAAAAGACGCGCAACAGCGTGGCAGGCAAGATACGAGCCGAGAAACTGATTGAAGCCGTAGCCTCGCCAATCGAGAGCAAACTGGCGTCACACATCAATGAAGTGCTGCACGACCAAGCTCCTAGCATGGCTACAAAAATCGTTTATACCGAGGCCGACAAACTCCTTGCAATGCCCATGCGTCAACTCTTTGAAGGACATGAGGAGCAACTTGAGCAGGCCAAGAACAGCATCGTGAGCATCTATCGCACCATCATCAGCGATCACTTGCCTCGCATCCTCGAAGGCATCAACATCAGCCGTATCGTGGAAAACCGCATCAACGAGATGGACATGGACGAGGCCGAGCAAATCATCCTAAGCGTAATGAAAAAAGAACTCCGCGCCATCGTCTGGCTCGGCGCCCTCCTCGGCTCCATCATGGGAACGATAATGATGTTTATTAATTAACTTTCCAGACCCCATCGCATAGTAGTCAGAAATCAGAGGGCAGAAAAACAAAATGAACTAGCGAAGCGGCCAACTAGCGCGAAGCGCGACAAACTAGCAAGCAAAACGAAGCGGCAAACTAGCGTCAGCGGCAAACTCAAACGATTCCATTCATCATCGCGTAGAACGTTAAACCTGAGATGCTTTTTATTCCGAGTTTGGCGGTGAGGTTTTTGCGGTGCGTTAGCACTGTGTTGATGCTGATATTGAGTTCTTGAGCTATCTCTTTGTTGATTTTTCCAGATGCAATGAGTCTAAGCACTTCTATCTCACGCTGTGACAGGCTGTTGGTAGTGCTATTATCTTCATCGTGTCCACCAGTAAGAAAGGAGTTGATTGCATTGATGATGTCACTTTCGTTATCACCTACGCACAAAGTCTGGAAGTCGTCATATGGGTTGTGGTCGTAAGTAAGCAACACGGTTTTTGCCTTGCGGGGCAAGAAGAAGCCGAGATTTGCGACAAGAGTTTTAGAATCCACAAAGAACAAATGCGGCTCTTTGGTTGTGCTGAAAGAGTCGATATAGTGCTCATCGGCAATGTAAGCACTAATGCCAAACGCTGCCTCAAAGATACTCCTTAGCCCAATGGCATTGAGTGTGTCGCTGGTCAATATGATAACCTTATAGTCGCTCATCATTGAGTAAGTGCCTGAGAAATAGGCATGAGAATGCGGTTACGGATTCGGTTATTCTGCTTAATATCCTTCTTAAGCGAGAAAATGGCAAAGATTACGGCATATCCCAAGTTGTGGTCGTAGTCGCCCTTGAGATGCACGATGAGCATATTGATAAGGTCGTCGATTTTCTCCTCAATAGGGTCGTTGAAATCCTTGACATCTTTCACTGCGTTTGGCATCTTGCCGACTGATTTATACTCATTGAGGGCAATGGTCGGAAACCACTTATTTCGGTCGTACTCAATGCGTTGAAGTAATTCGGTCTTCACCTCATCGAAAAACTGGCGCATCAGCACCAAGTTGCTGTTTTGCGCTGGTGTCTTACTGATTAGGAAAGCGAAATGGCGCTCGATGTTTGGTATCACGTTTTTCTCGTAATACTCGTTAGTCTTAGCCAGATAGTCGATTATTTTCGATGCGCTAAAGGCAAGCAGAGCGGTTTGTGGAAAGTAGTTCTCGTTGATGTAGGTATTGAGAATTGTGGTGAAAAAATTCACATCTATGCCACGCTCGTGACAAGCGTCGTCTATGCGCATGTCACCTACACCGAGTGAGATGCCAAACCTGTCGAGAACGGTTATCGTTGATGGCTCTTGCAAGATAATATCGCAAAGCTTAGTGTCTTGATTAATTAAAGTCATAATTTAATGGTAATGATTTAAACGATTTTGTCACAACAAATTGCGCAGGCAGGTCGTGTGGCTCGGTGGGGATATGTTCAACTAACTGACAGTCGAAGCACACAGCAATAGTCTTAGCATGAGTCTGAGCCAAGAATCTGTCGTAAAAACCCTTGCCGCGCCCCAGGCGATTGCCGTCGCGGTCAAAAGCCACTCCAGGCACGATAATCAAATCGAGAATATCAGGCGACACTGCATCGTTGCCTTCGGGCTCCAATATATTGTAACTGCCTCTATGCAGCATTCCTGGCTGATACTTTATAATTTCGAGGTCGTCGCCATTGACTCGTGGCAGATATATGTTCTTGTGCTCAGCCCAACGTTCGATGATGCCATGTGTGGGAATCTCATCGGGAAGCGAGGCAAAAAGCATGATATTTTTGCTGTTTTTGAAGATGTCGCTTTCCTCGATATGGTTGAACACACAGCTAGCCTCAATATTTTTCTCGGCAAAGGTTAGTTGCTTAACTTTTGCCTTGACAGCCTTCCTCAGCTCTTTCTTGTTCATTGGAGTGTTATTTTTGAAGTAGTACTTATTGTGGTCATACTCCCCCACCTGCCCTCTACCTCTAACTCAAATATTTTTAATCGGGAATGCCGCTTGATGCTTGTTGAGAGCCTTGATAGCGGCATCGATGGTGTTGTCGCAGCGGTTGAAAATCGGATAGAAAGCGCTCTGCCCGAATATGTCGCGAGCAATAAAGGCCTTTATCAAGCTAGTGATAAGGTCTTGCGATTGACGGATATATTGCCATCTTGCCGGCACATTTTTGTTGGCGGCAAACCTCACGAAGTCGTTAATGATTAAGTCGTTAGCAGGCAGATTTCTCAGCAGCTCCTTGTAGTCTTTCATCTTGCTCAGTTGTGCTCGATGCGAAGTGACGTAGGAAAGAGAATACTCCTGAATAAGTCCCAAAGCAGCAACTTGTTGGTAGTAGGGAGAATATTCTGTAGTATCTCTAGGCACAAAGAGGTCGGGGATTATACCGCCACCGCCATACACCTTGCGGCCGGTTGTTGTACTGAATATCTTCGACTTATCGATTTTGATGCTGTCTTTATTGTAAATCTCGCCATTGCTGTAACGGTCGAGGATGTCCTTCTGATATGCCAATTCACCATTCTGATAGGGTTTCTGGATGCAACGGCCCGACGGGGTATAGTAACGTGCTATAGTGAGTCGCACAGCGCTCTTGTCGGGAAGTCCAAACTGCTTCTGCACAAGGCCTTTACCGAAGGAACGGCATCCCACAATCAGACCTCTGTCGTTGTCCTGTATCGCTCCTGCAAAAATCTCGCTGGCGCTAGCCGAGAACTCGTAAATGAGCACCACCATCTCTTCGTCTTGGAATTGACCTTGACCATTACTGTAGGCAGTCGCTTCGTCACGACGGTTACGGCCTTTTGTGCTCACGATAAGCCTGTCGTTGGGCAGAAACTCGTTCGCCATCACAATTGCCACTTCAAGGTAACCACCGCCATTGCCGCGCAGGTCAATCATAAATCGCTTAGCGCCCTGGTTCTTCAAGGAGTTCAGGGCATTAACAAACTCATTGTAAGTGTTACGCCCAAACTGTGTTATCTTGACATATCCAGTAGTCTTGTCAATCATATAATAGGCATCAACCGAATTGACAGGGACATCGCCGCGAGTTATAATGAAAGACAAAGGATCTTTTAGGCCTTCACGCACGATACCCACTTTCACCTTAGTGCCTTTAGCACCACGAAGTTTCTCCTTAACTTTATTTGCATCGGTAGTATTGCCGGTACAAGGTTCGTCACCTATAGAGACAATGCGGTCGCCGGCAATGAGGCCAGCCTTGTCGGAGGGCCCACCCGGTATCACCTCGATGACAACGATAGTGTCGTTCGACAGTTGGAATGAGACTCCGATTCCAGAGAACTGACCCTCGAGTTCTTCTTCGGCCTCGATAAGGTCCTTTGCCGAGAGATATGAGCTATGCGGGTCAAGCTTGGCAAGAATGGCAGGAATAGCGCTCTCTATGAGATCGCTGGTGTTAATGCTGTCATCTACATATTCTTGCTCAATAAGACTGAGAACAGTGTTAATCTTGCGCTCTTTATCAGAATTGAACTTGGTGAACGGGTTTGGCATAAAGAAGCCCACAAAGATTCCCACAATCACCGAGATGGCGATAGCCAGAGGCATCCAAGCACTATAATCACGTTTCTGATTCATTATCTACGAAAGTTGAGAACGCTAACTAAAAATTTAGTGAAATAATGATTAAGTTAAGAGTTGTGTTTGCAAAAGAGAATTACTCCTCGATTTGCACACAGTCGATGCCTGCTCTTTTCATCAGCTCAATGCCGTCGGTGAGTCGATATATTTCTCCGAAAACCACACGTTTTATGCCCGCTTGGATGATAAGCTTAGCACACTCAATGCATGGCGATGACGTGACATAGAGCGTCGCGCCGTTGCTGCTGTTGTTGCTTTGGGCCACTTTAGTGATGGCGTTGGCTTCGGCATGAAGCACATATGGTTTGGTGCGGTCGTTTTCGTCCTCGCACACATTCTCAAACCCCACTGGCGTGCCGTTATAACCATCGGAGATAATCATCTTGTCCTTGACTATGAGCGCTCCCACTTGGCGCCGCTTACAGTAGGAGTTCTCTGCCCAAATCTGGGCCATTCTCAGATAGCGCGAATCAAGAATTTCTTGCTTGTCCATTAAAGAGAAAACTATTTTTTTATTGATGATTAGTGATAAAAAATCACCTTTGTAAAAACAAACGACAAAGATAAAAATATTAACTGAATAAAAGCACCTATAATCGATAAAAAAAATTGTATTTTGTGATTTTTCTTTCCTTTTATCCCCAAATCATTCGTTCAAGACCTTAGAAAATCTAATTTGACTTTTGTAAACGGGAAATTTGAAGTTTAATATCACACCGCTCTCGAAAGTGACAAACACGTCGTCGGTGATGGGCTGCAAGGTAGCGTCGAACCATTTTCCAGTGAAGTTGTCGGTAAAGATGGTCTGGTTCATCTCGGCCTTTTTCATGCCGGTATGCCACATCGACTTCTTAACTTGAGCTCCATCTACATATATCACATCGTAGCCATTATCATTCTCGACAAGAGCTATGGTGTATCGTCCACCCAGCTTCAGCCACTGGTCCTCCATGTCGCGGTCAAGGTAGGTCCAATAACCTTCGTAGGGATTCTTAGAGGCAGCGAAATGGCGGTCAAGAGCCTCGCGAGTCCAATGCGTCTCAAGATTGGCGACAGGACTTTGCGACTGGTCATTAAATGACAATACTGCCCTCTCAATGGAAATCATGGCGGCAGGCCCCACATAATAGCCCACCTTCACGCTAGGTGTGCCCGTTGTACTCTCAACGTCGCTCGCAGTGAGTTGATAATAGAGCACGTCTTTGAGCTGGTCTTTTCCGATTTTCACCGTGATAATGTTGTCCTCAACCGTCACGCCCAAGTAATTATAGCCATCGTCAAGGTCAACACCGCTGTTGAGCGTCACTTGCTTGACCACATTGCTGCTGCCAAAGTCGCGGATAAGCTTGACGGTCATAGTGCGACTGTCCACACTCTCGTTGTAAAGGCTTGAGTTAGAGCAACTCACAGCCACTCGCCAGCAACCTTGCGAAGTGTGATTGAAAACCAGCCCACATTCAGTTGATGACACCGACTTCGACTTGCCTTGTGAATCAACGACTTTGTAGGACTTGCCTTCCTTGTTGTGAAGGTTGGCAAACTTGATGTAATACTTATAGTTAGTGAAAATATCGACATTTGTTGTGTCGATGACAATAATATTTCTGCTTGTCTTGTTGTTGAGCTGCAAATAGTCGCCATTGACAGTCGCCACTTTGTTATAATTGATGCTTTCGAAATTGTTATATTTCGTGTTGTAGATAGTGAAAGCTCTCGCTGGCAACGTTGCCACAATAATTATGAGGGCTATAAGGACGTAATTCTTCATATATTGCCGTGATTTTTGCCCAAAATTAATCTATTTTAAGCAATACAGGAAATAAAAAGCGTTTTTTTTGGTCAAAATCACTTTAAATACCATTATTATTCGTAACTTTGTAGCTGTTTATTAAAAAATGGCTGCAATAATATCAATATTATTAGGGTGTTTTTTGGTGGGCATAATCCTATCAGCACCCATGGGTCCAATAGGCATTTTGGTGATACAGCGCACTATGGAGAAAGGTCGTCTGTGCGGCCTTTATACTGGTGTGGGCGCTGCTGTCTCCGATTTGTTTTATTGTCTTCTTGCAGGCCTTGGTTTGGCGTTTGTCACCGATTTCATTGCCGGCAACCAAGAATTGTTCCAGATAGTAGGCAGTATAATCCTGATTATCTTTGGTATATTCATGATATTGCGCAGTCCTGTCAGTGGCATCAAGCATGAAGACGCAAAGAAGGTGAGCTTCACCCATGATGCCGTCACTGGATTTGTGTTCACACTATCTAATCCACTGATTATCTTCCTGATATTCCCACTATTTGCCCGATTTGCCTTCCCTTCAGGCATTGAACTTGAACCGAAGGTTGCTGGCTATAAATATATCCTCATATTTTTAGGCTACGTCTTTATTGTGGCAGGCGCCCTGTTCTGGTGGTTTGGTATCACTTTTATTGTTGACAAGCTTCGCGCAAAGTTTAACATCAATAGCATGTGGCTGATAAACAAGATAATGGGTTCCATCATTTTGATAGTTGGCGTCTATGGTCTTGTGCAAGGCCTATTGTTATATTTTCACGTAATCTGATGAACTGCAAGGAATTGCTTGTCAAGAGACTTCCTGAGTTGGACAGGATGCCGTTGCATCAGGTGTCTCAATATCTTGACTCCAATGTGGAACATGAAGTCATCGATCAAATTAACTGGCCTGACAAGTATTCATATAAACCCTTCTGCTCGTTTGTGGTGGCTGTGTCATTGACACGGCTTTATGTTTTTTACTCTGTAATTAGCAAAGACTTGCGGGCAATGCACACGAGCGACCTCAGTCCTGTTGCCGAGGACAGTTGTGTGGAGTTTTTCCTTCAGGTGCCTAGCAATGATGAATACTGGAACTTTGAACTCAACTGTATTGGCGCCCTTAATGCCAGCCATCGCGTGGAACGCCCCTCTCCTACCCGGCTGACCGCAGCCGAACTCGAGTCGATTGCCCGATACTCGTCGTGCGGCAGCGAGATGATTGAGGAGCAAGACGGCACATTTTGCTGGGACCTTGTTGTCTCAATACCATTGCAACTTGTGGGGCTTGATGGCGATAGTCTGCCCGAATTTGTGATGGGCAATTTCTACAAGTGCGGCAGCAAGACGGCGCATCCTCACTATGTCTCATGGAATGCCATAGATGGCGAAAAGCCCGATTTCCATCGCCCTGACTGCTTTGGCAAACTATGGTTTCGCAAACCCGAGCCAGCAGTTGAAGAGAAAGCCACAAAAACACAATCTCCTCAACCTAAAGGGCTGAAGAGACTGCTGTGCAAGATATTTGGAAAATAATCCTTTTACTAATGATTAATTATGTACTGCGAGCTAATTGACTCGTGGTCGTTAATGCGCTGTATAGTCTCGGCAATCAGTCCAGCCACCGACACCCTCTTCACCTTCTCGCTGCGAGAGGTGTCGTAGTTGATTGAGTCGGAGATAACGACTTCCACAAGTTTGCTCTTGTTGATGCGCTCGGTTGCCGGGTCGCTCATCACGCCGTGCGAGGCGATAGCTCTTACCGATTTGGCTCCATTCTTCATCATCACATCAGCTGCTGTGCAGATTGTTCCTGCGGTGTCGATCATATCATCAACAAGGATAACATTCTTGTCCTTCACTTCGCCGATGATTGTCATCTTCTCAACCACGTTGGCGCGGGCACGCTGCTTGTGGCACAAAGCCATGGGCACCTTATAGTGCTTGGCATACTCTAACACGCGTTTAGCGCCACCCACGTCGGGAGATGCGAATACCATGTCTTTAAGCTTCAAGCTGTCGATATAAGGCACAAACACCGACGAGGCATAAAGATGGTTGAGCGGCAAGTTGAAGAATCCTTGAATCTGGTCGGCATGGAGATCCATGGTGATGATGCTGTCAACACCAGCACTGGTGAGCATTCCCGCCACCAGCTTAGCGGCGATTGACACACGTGGACGGTCCTTGCGGTCCTGACGTGCCCAACCAAAATAAGGGATGACAGCCGTAACCGACTTTGCCGACGCGCGCTTGGCGGCGTCAATCATGAGCAAAAGTTCCATAAGGTTGTCGGTTGGTGGGAACATCGACTGTACGAGGTAAATCTCGTCGCCGCGCACCGATTCTTCGTATGACACTTGAAACTCACCGTCGGCAAACTCATTAACCAGCATTTCACCAACTTCAATACCAAGTTTCTTAGCTATCTCATCGGCAAGATATCTGGAATATCTGCCAGAAAAAATTTTGAATGGTTTTTTGCTCATAATATTAGTCGTTGAATTGTAGCGCAAAATTACAACATAAAAATGTTTATTCCTATATTATGTTGAAAATATTTTCAACAAAATTACATCAGCTTGAAAATCACCGCATTGCGATGAGGGATAGTAATGCTGGCTGGAAGGTTGGGCGCAAGGTGCAGAGTCAGCTCTCTGCCAGTAAGCAATTCTTTAACCTGATATTTACCTGGCTTCAAACGCATTATGTCGAATGCATGCTGTGGAGTGTGAAGGTTGATAGCCTCATCTTGGTCGCCGAAGTTGGCGATGATAAGCAGACGCTCATCGCCATAATGACGGTAATATGCATAAACCTTGTCGCAATTCATCGTCTCACGGTTGGCATACATCAGGTCGTAGAACTCGCCTTGCGCAAGGGCTTTCTCACTGTTGCAGAGCCGCAGCACCTTTTTGTAGAAACGGCGCAGCTCACGCTCTGGCGTGGTCAGTTTTGCGGTGTCGCATTTCCCGGCGTTGTACCATCGTCGCAAGGTGGGGATGCTCCAGTAGTCGAAGATTGTGGTACGGCCGTCTTGACCACTGAACCCCTCGGCGTCAAGGGCTGGCTCGCCTAGTTCCTGACCCTGGTAAATCATAAATGGCGCCCGTGAGATTGTTGCCGAGACAACTAGTGCCGGAAGAGCTCGGAACGGATCGCCGGCAAACTGTGGCGAGGCGATGCGTTGCTCGTCGTGGTTCTCAAGAAAGTTGAGCATGTGGTCGCCCATTCCCTCCACCGCTTGCCAGCAGCCGGTGATTGCCGAGGCGCTTGCGTTGCCGCAGGTAACCGCCCGCAGGGTGTCATAAAGCGACACTTTGTCGTAGAGATAATCGAAATACCCTCTGAAGATATAGTCACGATAGATGGCTGTATCGTAGAGCTCGGCAATGAATATGATGTGGGGATGCTGCGCTTTGACTTGTGGAATGGCCCAGTTCCAGAACTCCACTGGCACCATGTGAGCCATGTCGCAGCGGAAGCCGTCAATGCCTTTCGATGCCCAGAAGAGCAAGATGTCAAGCATCTTATACCAAGTAGAAGGAATGGGCATAAAGAGCCTCTCACCAGTGGCATAATCTACGCCATAGTTCAGCTTCACCGTCTCATACCAGTCGTTTACGCTTGGATAGGGATGAAAACAGTCGTTGCCGGTTGCCATAGCTGGCTTCTCATAGTAGAACTTATCGCCACTACCGAGGTCTATGCCTGGAGCGAACTGCTGCTCGGGAATGTAATAGAAATTATTGTCCGGCGAGAAGGCTAGATTCTTATTGTCGCTCTCACCCAGGTCCTCCACGCCTTGTGGCTTGGCGATGCTGTGATATTGACGTGCCACGTGGTTAGGCACAAAGTCGATGATGACTCTCATACCAGCATCGTGGGTGCGTTCTATAAGCTGCTCAAACTCGCTCATGCGGTTCTTGACTCTCACGGCGATGTCGGGGTCGATGTCGTAGTAGTCGGTGATGGCGTAAGGCGAGCCGGCTTTACCTTTCACGATATATGGGTTACAATCAGGGATACCTTTATATTTGGTTTTTGTGGCGTGACGTATCACGCCAGTAAACCACACGTGAGTCGCGCCGAGGTCTTTCAGCTTTTTGAGAACTGGAAGGCTAATATCGTTCATCTTGCCTGAGCCATTCCGCTTGATGGTGCCGTTTGGCACACAGCGGTCGCAAACGTTGGTAAACAGACGCGGAAAGAGCTGATAGATAATGGGCTTCATTATAAGTTATAAGTGTTAAGGGTTAAGTGTCATATATCTAATCGCGCAAAGCGCAACTAACCAGCGAGCGCAGAACCACCATCTACACATCAAGGAGTCGGCTTCGCCGAGAAATCTTACAAATCATTCCAAATCTAAAAAAATATTGTTTGATTTGTATTAGATTTTATAGATTTCTGCCCGTAGGGCACTGAATATGCGAGCGGCCATCTAGCGCGAAGCGCGGCAAACTAGCGAGCGCAGCGAGCGGCAACTTCTGAGTTCTTTAGGATTTTCATTGTCTCAAAATACCCTTTCTGGGCTATTCTGTTAGCCGATTTGGTGTCGAAAGTGCTGTGCCCTTGAATGGAGACGATATCCACCAGCAAGTCGCAGAGCAGCTTGTCGGCCTCAACGTTGCGCATTGTCATCATTTTGTAGGTGCGATAGGCAAGCGAACGCACGTTCATCTTGATAGGGCCGAGTTTTGTTGGGCTCACGTTGATGCCTATCACGGTGTCGCAAAGCGGCCGCAAGTAAAACGACGGCAAGTTGTGCATCACGCCACCGTCGGCATAGTAGATATTGTCGATTTTCACTGGCTTGAACACCAGCGGGATGCTGCACGAGGCGATGACCCTCTCGGCGATATTACCAGTGGTAAACGTCTTTTCTTGCTGATTCTCGATGTCGGTTGCAGCGATAATGGTGGGCAAAGCGAGTTGTTCTATGTTCTCTACAGGAATGTTTTTGGAGATGAATTTCTTGAACTTGTCGAGTTTCAGGAATCCGCTTTTTGAGATATCCACTTGCAGGAACTTACTCATGTCGATATTGCTGAAAAGCTCAAAAATCTCATCGGCGCTCATTCCAGAAGCATAAAACGAGGCGACCACACTACCAGCGCTCACGCCAGCAATAATGTCGGGCTTTATGCCCACATCTTCAAGAGCTCTCAGTGCCCCGATATGAGCGAAACCCCTCACGCCTCCACCACTGAGAGCCAGACCAATATGATACTGTTTCTTTTCCATTATCCCATTTTTTTTAGACATAAGAACATAAGGTCAAAAATATATACTTTTGTTCTTATGTCTATTCTTTTTATGTATCAGGGTCAGTCCCCTAGTTTTACAATGTTCTCTCTCATCCACTTTTGCCACCAGTTGCGGGCATTATTGTCTTGGAGGATGTTGATTTTCTCGGTCAACCATTCTAGCTCTTTGTTTTCGTTCTCGCCAATGACGGCTTGGATGAAATAGATGATGGAATTTGTGTCAGGATTTTGCGATATCCATGTAAGGAAATCTTCGCCGTTGCGCATGCCTAAGTTGAAGCTCCATTTGGCAAACTCCAATACGCTGAGTGTGGCAGGGCTTTCGAGGTCGAGCTCATCCTCATCAAATTGCGCCACAATTTCCATCATCTCGCCTGCATCTTTGTTGAGCTGCTCCATGTCGAGAGGAGTACATACTGGGGTTTGTGACATCGTCAGCACTTTCATTCCTACCGGGTAGAACTCTCCGCTGGTGGTGGTATAGGTCGTGGGCTTGCGGTCTTTGCTCAGATAGTTGGCATCGCCATCTTCTCTTATGGCAGTAGCAATGGGCGGAACTTGCTTGATAGTCCCGTCTTTGGTGACGACAAACGGGTTGTAAATAGTGCCGTCTTTATTAAACCAAGCTCCTCCTCTTGCGGTAGAGAAGAATCGGTATTCTCTCTTAACTTTAACAGTGTCGCCTTTGAACTCAAAGTCGAGTTCCATTTCGGGTCTATATATGATTTCGTCGTTCGAAAATTTCATTTCAAGGAGCGATGCATCGCCAGTGTGACCTAACAATGCGCCATCTATCACCTCATCACCCTGAACAGTAACGAGATAGTATTCTGTAGGCAGCTGGCGGTTTCTTGCCATGCACACCATAGCAGTGGTGATGGCAGTAACGCGTGAGCCTTCTTTCTGTTTGAACGTACGCTCAATCTCAAAAGCAGAGGTAAGCCACACATCAGTTTTGCCAAGCAACGAAGGATGGTGCATATAGGCTTTGCTCAGCAACGCCGCAGCCACATCTTTACTCAATGGGTCCTCGCTAGGTTCGAGGGTCGAGAGATTTACCTGTCCAAAACCAGTAAACGGCAATAACATAGCACAGATTGCCAAGATAAAAAATTTAGTCCTCATAAACATATATAGTTTAAATTATTAAGTTCAAAAGTATCCAACAAAACCAGCGCAAAGCGGCAAGCTATCAAATACATTCTGCATTGTGTTTTGCCACTCCTGCGGAGTGGAAATTAAAGCTTCGCTAAAAAAATCAATTGCGCCCACGGGCGCTAAAATTTTAAAACTAATTTTAGCGCGCAGCGCTCTAATTTCCTCGCTTGCGAGGCAAGAATCCGCATTCTGTATGCTTGCTAGTTATTCAGCAGGACGGTATAGACCGCTGTCACGTCGGCTGCTGTGATGTCACCGTCGCCGGTCTGGTCGCCATTAACGAGGTGAGAAGTGTCGTTGTTGAGCAAGTAGTCATAGAGCGCTGTGACATCGGCTGCTGTCACGATTCCGTCGCCGTTCACATCGCCGGGAACAGCCACTGAGCCACTCAAGTTGGTGTAGATGGTGGTTGCACCTCCAGTATCGCTGGTATTTAGTTCAAGGTAGGAAGAGCCCATATCGAAAAAGGTTGCTGTGATTTTGTCGAACTGTGGCTTAGTAGCGTTTATATCAAAACGGCTTGTGTAGAAGCCGGAAGACACATCTTCATATGAGTTCACAGCCTTGAGGTACTGTGAGGTGGTCAAATTGGAACCAGTAGCATAATTCAGCCGGTAGTAGGACCCTGCGTTGCCATGCACCACGGCACCATTTTTCTCTTCCAGCTTTACTACATTAGACAGAGTGGCTTTCTTCTGGTTCTTGTCGTAGGCGGTCACAGTGTAGGCTTCCACGCCAGTGCCCTCGAAGTTTATGGGCTTATAACAAGAAAACGACTGCCACTCGCTGTCGAGCCGTAAATAAGGACGAATCACGGATGTAGAATATTCTCCTCCTGCCAAATAATTTTTAAGCTTTCGATAGTTGATCCAGCACTTGAAATCGCTGGCGTTGTTTCCAATGAAATCAGTTCCAGTGGTTGCGTTATAAAGAAACATTTCATGAAGATTCTGGCAATCATAGAAGGCTTCTCTTCCGATATCCACTGAGGTTGAGATTGGTGACACGAACTTTGTTATTCCTGATCCTTCAAACGCACTTTTGCCTATATCTGTCAGATGTTGGAAATTGGTCAAATCCAAATCAAAATTCATTTGAGTATGATAAAAAGCAAGTCTTTCGATTATTTCCACATTAATGAACGGAAAATTTGTAAGCTTAATATCAGCAAAAGCTGCTTCTTTTATAAAAGAGATGCTTTGAGCCTGATTAATTGTATAGCTACCTCCCTCATTAAAGGCGGCATATCCATCAATAAGGTTGGGAACGTATGTTCTACCACCATAATTCAACGTTGGAGGAATAGTCCTTGTCCCAGCCGGAATCCCGACAACTTTCAGCTTACCATCGCCCGTGAAGCCATTATGCGAATATTCTTCTTCGGAGGTGACAGTATAGCGCACTCCGCCAGCTATAATGTCATAGCAGTTGGTGTGGTCATAAGTACCGTGTTTGATGTTAAATCTCGACCAATCCCAATGACTGTAGCTGGTGCTGCTTTGATATATCCCCCATTTCTCATAAGGAACGTACAAGTCCACCAAACCCAAATCAAAAGAAGAGTCGTAATAAAGGTACACATTACTGGGTGGAGTGTCCTTATTGAGATACACAACCCTGATTGCATCACATCCTTTGAAAGCGTTAGAGTTCACTGTAGTCACTGATGACGGGAAGTGCACAGTATATAAGCTTTTACAGTCCTGGAAGGCATACTGGTCAATGGTCTTGACATTATAAGGTAGATAGAGATATTTAATGCTGGCTCCTGTCGCCGCATATTGCAGTATCCGTTGAAGCGTTTCGGGGAAGTCTGTTATATTATTGTCTATATCAGACCCATTTTTCCCGTATTGCCACTGGCAAGGAATCTGGTAGAGCACAGTCTTGGCTTTATTATATAAGGCATCTTTGTAGCTACAATAGTTGGTGTTGTTAGCATCAACAATTATTTTTTGCAAAGAAGAGCAGTTATAGAACGGCGCATTACCAATAGATTTGGTTGTTGCGGGAATATTAAATGCGCCAGTGAATGCACAATATCCAAAGGCGTAGCTCCCAATATATGAAGTATTATTCAAGTTACTGGTTATGGTAACAGATGAGAGTTTCGTGCAATTATAGAAAGCATAATTGCCGATGGTATCGACCGGGACATCGGCGCTTGTGAGGTTTGAGCAGCTATGAAACGCTCTGACGCCTATTTTATATGCCATAGTGTTGTTGTTGACCACTTTTTTGATGGCGGTGTTGCCCATGAATGCGCTGTCGGCCACGCCATAGAACTTATAACTGCCCGGGGAATTGTTCGAAGAATTGCCTACACTTTGCGGCAAACTGATGGTATAGTCTGAGCCGTCGGTAAAGGTGGCTGCCACCAGCACGCACATTGAGCGCACCGATGCATTGCTGCTGTTGCTGTTATAGGGGATGCCGTTCTTGATGGTATAATATTGCCAGCACCCGTTGGTGGAATTGTAAACCTTGAAATCGCCCACCTTGTAGCTATAATGGCGCAGGATATTGTCGGCGCCGAAAACTGCCACCCACTTGTCGTCGGCCTTCAGGGCGTTCATGCCACGATAGGTGGCAGTGGAGGCCTTTTTGGTTGTGCTCGACAGGTTGAAGGTGTAGTCATATATCTTTGGCGCCTTCTCTCCTGCAAAGGCCACAACCATAAGACTCGTGCAGTTCTGGAACGCATATTGCCCGATTTCCTTCACCGAGCTGGGCATGTTCACAGTTTTGAGATTGGTGCATCCATAAAAGACATAACTGTTGATGTATTCAACACCATAGCCAATGGTGACATTAGTGATGTGGGTGTAGTTCTGAAAAGCCCCTTGATTGATTCGAGTGACGCGATAACGGTTGCCGTTATAAATCACATAGCCCGGGATGTCGAGAGTAGTGAGCGAAGCGCCTGCATTAGAGAATGTCTGCAGATAAGCAAAATTCTCCTCGCTTGACGAAGATCCCAAGCCAAGATAGTACTTGAAGTTACCTATCTCAACACTGGTATAATAGGTATAGGCACTTGCCGTCATGGCAAAAAGCGCCATGAGAAGGAGTAGTGATATTTTTTTCATTCTTGTAGTATTTTGATGTTAATAATATTTCGAAAATTAGACTTATTCAGCAAACTTGAGATTACAAGTTTCTTTGAATTGATGCAAATTTACACATTATCTAATAAATAAGCAAAGAAAAGGAGATTTTTTTGAAAGCGTGATTGTGTAGAGCAATTAGTCGGACAAAGGTCAGACTGAGACGGACAGAGTCATACAAGAGCGGACAAGGTCGAAAAAAAGTCGGGTACTTGAGTATTACAAAAAATGTCCCGCAAAATACAATGCGGGACATTTTTATGGATAATGAGCTTCGGGAATTATTATTCCATGCTCAAGAAAAGATTAAACTTAGAACCACTTCACAAAGGCGAAGTCTTGGCGGTGTGGCAGGTTCTTGTTCCAGGGGAATGCACGGAACGAGAGCCTAAAGATACCAGTGTCCTTGATGCGGTCGTTAAGTTTGTAGGTAAGGATGTCTCCGTCCTCATCAACCACCTTCATTGGCAGTGTGCTATGGAACTTAGTCTCGCCATCAACATCCTGATGAACAACGAGTTCGAGTCCCACGCTGCGGCCTAGACCAGCGGTATTCAACTTCACTGTAGCCTCTACCTTGCCATCGTTGATAGAAATGTCGTAGAAGCTCTCGCTGAGCTGCATATCATCGATTGCCACATTGTCCCACTTCTCGGCCACGTGCTCTTTCCAAGCAACGATTTCACGCACGAGGGCGTAGTCGTTGGCACGCAATTTCTTGCTGCGGGCAGCCTCCTTAGAGTAGAAGCGGTCGATGTAATCCTTCATCATGCGCGACATGGTGTAGTTAGGCGCAATCTGCGAAATGGAGTTCTTAATAAACTGAATCCACTCGGGAGAGTAACCCTTGCTGTTCTTAGCGAAGTAAAGAGGAATAATCTCATTCTCAAGCATCGAGTAGATAGTAGCAGCATCAAGCTTGTCCTGCATGCTCTGGTCGGTGTAAGTGCGATGCGATGTCAATGCCCAACCGGCACCTTCGCGATAACCCTCATACCACCATCCATCAAGCACTGAGAAGTTGAGCAGACCGTTCATCTCGGCCTTCTCGCCACTGGTTCCCGATGCCTCAAGAGGACGAGTTGGAGTGTTAAGCCAGATGTCAACGCCTGTGATAAGGCGCTTCGACACTGTCATGTCATAGTTCTCAAGGAAGATAATCTTGCCCAGGAAATCTGGCATCTTCGAAATCTCCACGATGCGCTTAATCAGGTCCTTACCTGCGCCATCGGCGGGGTGAGCCTTGCCTGCGAAGATAAACTGAACTGGGAACTTCTCGTTATTTACGATGCGCGAGAGGCGTTCGAGATCGGTAAAGAGCAGGTGCGCACGCTTGTAAGTAGCGAAACGACGCGCGAAGCCAATGAGCAGCGCGTTAGGATTGATTTTATCAACTATCGACATGATGCGTGTTGGGTCACCCTGATTTTTAAGCCAAGTGGTGCGGAAGTCGCGTCTCACGAAGTTGATGAACTTGTTCTTGAGCTGCATGCGCAGGTCCCAAATCTCCTCATCGGGAACGTTTTGAATGGGTGCCCAAGTTGCCAAGTCTTCCTGCTTGTTGAGGTAATCAGCGCCAAACACCTTTGCATAATACTCTTTCCACTCCGATGCGGCCCAAGTAGGCATGTGAACACCATTGGTGACGTAGCCCACGTGCGACTCTTCGGGAGCGTAGCCCTTCCACACGCCCGAGAACATCTTCTTCGACACCTCGCCGTGGAGCCAGCTCACGCCGTTGCTCTCTTGAGTGGTGTTCAGAGCGAAGACGCTCATCGAGAACTTCTCCTGAGTGTCGGGATTCTCGCGGCCCATGTTCATCAGGTCGTTCCAAGTGATGCCGAGCTTTGCTGGGAACTCGCCCATGTAGCGGCCAAAGAGACCCTCGTCGAAGTAGTCGTGGCCAGCGGGCACTGGAGTGTGAACGGTATAGAGCGACGATACGCGCACCACCTCAAGAGCCTCGTTAAAGCTCAAGCCCTCTTCCTGAACATAGTCAACCAAGCGTTGCAGGTTGAGCAATGCGGCATGACCCTCGTTGCAGTGGTAAATCTGAGCCTTTATGCCAAGTTTCTTTAGCATGAGGATACCACCAATACCGAGCAGATACTCCTGCTTGATGCGGTTCTCCCAGTCACCACCATAGAGTTGGTGAGTGATGGAGCGGTCAAATTCGCTGTTCTTGTCAAGATCGGTGTCGAGCAGATAGAGGTTCATGCGACCTACGTTCACCTTCCAAATGTTGGCATACACCACACGTCCGGGATAAGGCACCTCAAGTATCATCTGCTGGCCGTCCTTGTCGATAACAGGCTCAATGGGCAGATGGTTGAAGTTTTGAGGCTCGTAGTTGGCAATCTGCTGACCATCCATCGAGAGGGTCTGAGTGAAATAGCCATATCTGTAAAGGAAACCCACAGCAGTCATGTCGATTCGGCGGTCGCTAGCCTCCTTGATGTAGTCACCAGCGAGAATTCCCAAGCCACCCGAGTAAATCTTCAGGGCGTTGCAAAGACCATATTCCATGCTGAAATATGCCACCGAAGGGAATTCGGGACGTACTGGCTGATCCATATACTCCTTGAAATGAGCATAGATTTTATCAATCTTTGCCACCAGCTCAGCGTCATTGCTAAGTTCCTCAAGTTTTGAGGCTGGCATCTTGTTGAGCATCATCACGGGGTTCTCACCCGAAGCGCGCCAAATGTCGCGGTCAAGATGATGGAACATCGACTTTGCCTCGCTGTTCCACACCCACCACAGGTTTTTAGAAAGCTCGTCAAGCTTCTGCAGATTGGCGGGCAGTTCACTTTTCACTGTAAGATTTCTCCACACGGGAGAATTAGAGTTACTGACTTTAATTTTCATATATAACAATTTGAGTTTATTTCTGTATTATTTGTGAGCCGAGCGATCCTTTGCATTCTTGAGCGCTGAATCGTAGGCCGCAGTATAGTATTTCATAAAGTTGTCCCAAGTGGCTAGCTTAGAAGTGGCACGAGCGGCGCTTCGCAATTTGCCGCGCTGCTTGACAGTCATAGCACTCACCTTTACCACGTTATCCACTATCTCGGCAAGAGCCTCGTCATAGTTGGAGTCGGTGCGGTGAATCACCTTAACACCAGTCTTCAAAGCATTGTTTCCACACTCTTTCTCCACCCATTGGCCAAAACCAGCAAGGTTGGTAGTGATAGTGGGCACTCCCATCGCCACACTCTCGAGCGGAGTATAACCCCAAGGCTCATAGTAGGATGGGAATATTGACAGGTCAAAGCCGGTGAGCAGGTCATAGTAAGACATATCAAAAATGCCGTCGTCGCCATTGAGATAAGAAGGCACATAAATCACCTTCACATCATCTTCGGGCTGATTTCTGAAGCCCAGATAGTTCATCTTTCCATAGATGGCGTCACCGTCCTCATTGTGGATGGTGTGGGTGATGATGGGATTGAAAAGCCCCACTGCCTTTTGACGTTTCAAGGCGTCTTTCAGGTCATAGCGAGCCTCATCGGTCCAGCCTGGCACAAGCACAAAGGCGACAATCTTGCGGCTCAACGTACCGTCCTCGCTATGACGAAGCACATTCATCGTGTCGAGGAAGAGGTCGATGCCCTTATTGCGCATCTCGCAGCGACCACTAGTGGCGACGAGCAGACAGTCGTTGCCAAGTTCCTCACCGCTGAGGGCACTTGCCACTTCGAGAAGACGCTGGCGAGCGGCCTTGCGGGTAGCGGTATATTTCACGCCTTTGGGAACATAGTTCTGTTCAAAAGCATTGGGAGTCACAACAGGCCTGCGCTCAAGCAGTTGCTCGCACTCGCGTGCGGTCACGTCGCTCACGGTGGTGAAAACATCCGCCTCATGAGCTGCGCTCTTCTCAAGCGAGTGCTTCGACTCCATGTTAAGCTCCTGCGCCATCTGGTCGCCGTTATAACCAGTCATGTAGTCGTAGAGAGGCTTGCCGTTTCCACAGATGCTGCGGCCAATACTCGTGGCATGAGTGGTAAACACCGTAGCGACTTGTGGCAGACGCGACTTCACATAGAGCAGCCCCATACCAGTTGTCCACTCGTCGAAATGCGCCACAAAACTCATTCCGCATTGTGCATTGTGTATTGTGCATTGTGCATTCTTATAAGCCACAATGCTCTCTATCACAAGAGCGGCACCGTAAGAGAAGATGCACGACTCGTCATAGTCGCCGTAGGCATGAAGCGAATCTACGCCAAAGCGGCGCCACATCTCGGCAAAAAGCTCATTCTTATACACATAGAGTGAGTTATAGCCCACGAGAACGCACGTTGGGTTACCCGGCACATTCCACTTGCCAGTGCGCATGGTCATGCCAGCGGGCAGTTTAGCCTGCTGTTTCCACTCGTCGAGTTCGGTAGTAGTCTCATTAAAAAACGGATTGTCTTCGCCCTGAGCAAGGTCGGGACCAATGAACACCACGTTCTTATATTGTGACTGCAAGGTTTTGGCCTTAGTTGACAGCACAGCATAGATGCCGCCCACCTTGTTGCAAACCTCCCAGCTTGTTTCGAACAATAAATCTATCATAGTTGGTTTATAGAAGTCTTTTAAAACCGCAAAATTACAAAAAATTCTGCAAGTACACATAATATTATTAAGAAACATCGTTATCACATTTTATGCAAACCTTTTACAAGAATAAACTCACATGGTGATTTTCAGTCTAAAATGTGTTCTCATTGGCTTTTTCTTGACAAAAGATGCAGCATTTTTGCAAGAATTGCGTAACTTTGCAGTTTGATAAACAACGATTCTTATGCAGAACATTAGAAATGTAGCCATAATTGCTCACGTTGACCACGGCAAGACAACTCTTGTCGATAAGATGCTCGCTGCCGGAAACCTGTTCCGTGACAACCAAGTCATGGGCACGCAAATCCTTGACAGCAACGACCTTGAGCGCGAACGTGGCATAACTATCCTATCGAAAAACGTTTCAATAAACTATAAAGACTACAAGATAAACATTATCGACACTCCGGGGCATAGCGACTTTGGAGGCGAGGTGGAGCGTGTGCTCAATATGGCAGACGGATGCCTGCTGCTGGTTGATGCCTTTGAGGGGCCTATGCCGCAGACTCGTTTTGTGCTGCAAAAGGCTATCCAGATTGGCCTCAAACCCATTGTGGTAATCAACAAGGTTGACAAGCCCAACTGCCGTCCCGACGAGGTTCAGGAAGCTGTATTCGACCTGATGTTCAACCTCGACGCCACCGAGGACCAGCTCGACTTCCCCACCATCTACGGCTCGGCGAAAAACGGCTGGATGAGCGACGACTGGCGCAATCCCACCGACAACATCACAGCTGTGTTAGATGCTATCATTGAGCACATTCCGGCCCCAAAGGTAGTAGAAGGTGACCCGCAGATGCTCATCACTTCACTCGACTATAACACCTATGTGGGGCGTATCGCCGTAGGCCGCATTCATCGTGGCGAGCTGCGCGACGGCATGGACGTGGGGCTATGCAAGAAAGACGGCACCGTGGCACGCCAGCGCATCAAGGAGCTGAGGGTGTTTGAAGGCATGGGGCAGAAACACGTTGAGAGCGTGCAATGTGGTGATATCTGCGCTATTATCGGACTTGAGGGCTTCGAGATTGGCGACACCGTCACCTGCCTCGACAACCCTGAACCCCTACCCCGCATCGCCATCGACGAGCCAACCATGTCGATGCTTTTCACTATCAACGACTCGCCATTCTTTGGCAAAGAAGGCAAATATGTGACCTCGCGCCACATCCACGACCGCCTCATGCACGAGCTCGACAAGAACCTCGCCCTGCGTGTGGAGAAAAGCGAGAACGACGACTCATGGATAGTGTTTGGACGAGGAGTGCTGCACTTGAGCGTGTTAATCGAGGAGATGCGGCGTGAGGGCTACGAGCTGCAAGTGGGTCAGCCTCAGGTTATTATCAAAGAGATTGACGGTGTAAAATGTGAGCCCATCGAGACTCTCACTATCAACGTCCCCGAGGAATACTCCAGCAAAATGATTGACATGGTAACCCGTCGCAAAGGCGAGATGACCTCGATGGAGACTCAGAACGACCGCATTCACATGGAGTTCAAGATTCCGTCACGAGGAATTATCGGCCTAAGAACCAATGTACTCACTGCCAGCGCTGGCGAGGCAATCATGGCGCACCGCTTCTCGTGCTACGAGCCCTGGAAGGGAGAAATCACTCGACGCGTAAACGGATCTATCATAGCCATGGAAGGCGGAACGGCGTTTGCCTATAGTATCGACAAACTGCAAGACCGCGGACGCTTCTTCATCTTCCCACAAGAGGAAGTCTATGCCGGACAAGTCGTGGGCGAGCACACCAAGGAGAAAGACCTTGTGGTAAACGTCACTAAGAACAAGAAACTCACCAACATGCGCGCCAGCGGTGCCGACGACAAGACACGCATCATCCCGCCCATCGTCTTCAGCCTTGAGGAAGCCCTTGAGTACATCAAGGCCGACGAATATGTGGAAATCACACCTGGCCACCTGCGCATGCGCAAAATCATCCTCGACGAGATAGAGCGCAAGCACCAAGCCAAGCTCCGAGGGGAGAGTGAAGAGTAGAGAGTGGAGAGAAGAGAGAAGAGAAAAAGAAAGAAGAAAGTGGAGACACATGTCCCGTCTGTTGCGTTGTCAACGCAACACAATATATAACTAAAAACTCATTACTAACAACTAATAACTTTTATTATTATGAAGAATTTCAAGAGATTGTTTGGCATTATGACTCTCGTGGCTATAATTGCAACAGCCGCAGCGCCTCAAGCGCAGGCAAAGAAGAAAAACGACCCTAAGAAACAGGAAATCGAAGAACTGATCTCACTAGGGAACGATTGCTATCTGAAACAGAATTTTGAGCAAGCAGTGATGTATTATGAGCAAGCTCACAAGAAAGGCGATGTACGTGCCACTAATAACCTCGCAATGTGCTATTTCGGGGGAGAGGGTGTGTTGCAAGACTATAATATGGCATTTAAGCTATATGAGAAAGCTGCAAAGAAAGGCTATGTGGATTCTCAAGTATCATTGGGAACCATGTATATGAATGGTCAAGGCTGCAAGAAAGATTACAAAAAGGCTATCAAGTGGCTGGAAAAAGCTGCCAAGCAAAAAAATGACTTAGAAGCAGCTTCCGACGCCATGTATCTCATTGGATTTTGCTACAATTATGGTGGCAACGGCATCAAGAGAGATGCTAAGAAGGCATTAGAGTGGATTTCTAAATCAGCCGCCCTCGGCAACGAGGCAGCTAAACAGAGCCTGCCTAAGCTACAGTAAAGACTCATCATTCAACACAAAAAAACAGCTCGGCATTATTGTCGAGCTGTTTTTATATATTAAGACACTATCTTTCTTACAACCTGCGGAGCTTCACGGTGAAGTGACGCATCAATGGAGCTTCCCACTCGATGGCCACACCATGGGTAATCTCGTTGCGGCGGTCATACACGTTCTTCAGAGCGGCAGCAATCACGTTCATGTGGTTGTCGGTATAAACGCGGCGAGCGATGCACAGACGCAGCAGGTCGAGACCTCCGAAGCGATTCTCGCGGGTTACGGGGTCGCGATCGGCGAGGATGTAGCCAATCTCGCAGCCGCGAATGCCTGCTTCAAGATAGAGCTCACAGGTAAGTGTCTGTGCAGGAAACTCCTCCTTAGGCACGTTACACAGCACCTTGTCGGCATCGATAAACAGTGCGTGACCACCCACTGGACGCTGGTAAGGAATACCATACTCGTCAAGCTTGCTGGCGAGATATTGCACCTGATGGATGCGAGTCTCGAGCATATCAAACTCAGTATTCTCGTCAAGACCTACAGCCAAAGCGTTAAGGTCGCGGCCGTTCAAACCACCGTATGTAAGGAATCCTTCGAAAGGAATGCAGAACAGCTTGGCGCCCTCATACCAGTCCTCGTTGTTGGTAGCAATGAAACCGCCCATATTCACGAGGCCGTCTTTCTTTGCGCTCATAGTCATAGCGTCAACGTAGCTATACATCTCGCTGGCAATCTCCTTTATGGTCTTATTGGAATAACCCTCTTCGCGGGTCTTGATGAAATAGGCATTTTCGGCAAAACGAGCGCTGTCCATCACAACAGGCACATTATACTTGTGGCACAGTTCGCAAGTCTCCTTGATATTCTTCATCGAAACTGGCTGACCGCCAACGGTGTTATTGGTAACTGTAAGAACCATGAAAGGCACGTTGCCCTCGTTCTCAACGAGCACCTTCTCAAGCTTCTCGAGCGACACATTGCCTTTGAATGGAATCTCAAGCTGGGTGTCCTTGGCCTCGTCGATAGTAACGTCTATAGCTTTAGCCTTGCGGGCCTCAATATGGCCCTTAGTGGTGTCGAAATGAGCATTGCCAGGAACCACATTACCCTCTTTAACAAGGTAAGAGAACAGCACGTTCTCGGCAGCACGGCCTTGGTGTGTGGGGATGACATACTTGAACCCGAAGATGCGTTGAACAACCTCCTGGAACTTATAGAACGAAGTTGCACCGGCATAACTCTCGTCTCCGAGCATCATAGCCGACCACTGGCGATCGCTCATAGCGCCAGTTCCTGAGTCAGTCAAGCAGTCGATATACACCTGCTCGGCTTTTAGCATAAATACATTGTTGTGGGCTTCCTTGAGCCATTGCTCGCGCTGCTCGCGAGTACTCTTCTTCAAAGGCTCAATCATCTTAATCTTCCACGATTCTGCAAATGGTAATTCCATATATATTATAATGTGATTTTGCTTACGAGATTGCAACTTTACATATTAAAACAAGCCGCAAACCTCTCAGCGGTTTATTGTTTTTTTTAATTTAAGATAGAGATTGTATATATATGTAGTGAGGTTCACACACAGCAATCTTCTCACCAACATAAAGTGGAGAGTCATTTGGAATAATGGTCTATTTCTTTGATATTTAGAAATTTGCAAGAAATAAACGCTGCGGATAGATGCCTCATTTTTTTCATAATACACCTAATGTGGTGCAAAATTACTACATCTTTTATACATTTGCAACTATAGTTTTCTAAAAAAGTGTTATTGAGGCAAAAAAGTTAACAAAGACCTAAAGCGGGCAATTAATGAGATATACCTTGCTCCTGGCACGGGTTATGGCGGTATAGAGCCAACGCAGGAAATCGGCAGTGCTCAGCGCCTCGGGCTTGATTGAGCCCATATCCACAAACACATTCTTCCATTGACCACCCTGTGCCTTATGGCACGTGACGGCATAGGCAAATTTCACCTGCAAGGCATTAAAATAAGGATGCTCTTTCATCTGGCGATAACGTTCGCGCTTGTCGCCAGCAAGTTCGTTGAGCACCTCAGTGTATAGTTTAGTGCTTTGAGCCACGGTCAGAGCAGGAGTATCGCTGAACAGACTGTTGAGGATAATCTTTATATCCATCTCCAGATTGTCGTGGTCGGGAAGCTCCACTGTGACATTTGCGAAACGTAGTCCGTAACATTGTTCCATCTCGCCCCACACACGCTTCACGCGCATCACGTCGCCATTGGCAATAAAGTCAATTTCCTTATAGTCTTTTGACCAAAAGTAATTGTTCTTCGCCACAATAAGCATGTCTCCGGTCGTCAGCTCCTCCTCGCGGTAGAGAATCATATTGCGAATGCCCCCATTGTAAAGCATCGCGCGCTTGTTGCTTCGGGTAATGACTATCGTTTCCTCCAGGCCGTCGCGGTCGTAGCAGTCGTTCAACGTTTCCATCAGGAACTCGCCCGACAAGGATTCTATGTCAGGATACTGCGCAAGCTCCAACTTGGGCACTAAAGCCTCGCCGCTAGTGAGAATTTTGCGTACTCTAGTGGCATTTTGCAATATGCCCGAATCCGAGGCCTGGCGGGCTATATGGGTGAGGTTCACATTATAAATAAAAAGGCCAAAACCTTGCAACAGCTCCACATCAAGTGCAGGACTCTCGCTCTGCCCCACTGGCGACAGCTGTGCACCATCGCCCATCAGCATGAGTTTGCAGCCATCGCCACTATAGACATAGGTCACCAGGTCGTCGAGCAGACGCCCGCTGCCGAACATCGATCCTTCGGCCGACGAATTGGCAATCATCGACGCCTCATCAACGATAAACACGGTGCGGGTATGCTTATTCTCGGCAAGCGCGAAGCTCTCTCCAAGATAGCTGTCCTGACGGTAGATTCTGCGATGTATTGTCCAAGCAGCACGATTAGAATACTCGCTCAGAACCTTTGCCGAACGCCCAGTGGGAGCTAGCAGCACAACCTTGACGCCACGACGCGTGAGAGTCTGTACTATCGCTCCTATCAACGACGTCTTGCCAGTACCAGCATAGCCGTTAAGCAGATACAGGCTTTTCGCGCCACCATAAAGCAAAAAATGAGCAAACGAGGCGATTGCCTCAACCTGCTCATCATTAGGCTCGTATGGCAAAAACTCCAAAACATCGCAATAGAAATCAGCGATATTAACATCGCTAACATCAACCTGCACCGATTTATTATTTCCAGCATTATCGTTCATTGTTGCAAAATTAATAATTCCTTATGGATTAACCAAGACTAATTCCCTTTTTCCCATAAAACCAAC
>JAFZUL010000040.1 GCA_017618355.1 Muribaculaceae bacterium | reverse complement strand
TGTGTGTGCGTCGGTACCCGTTGAGGCTCCCACAATCACAATCTTGCGACCGATGTTCTCCTTGATGTATTCATCGGTCTCATACATATCCATTGTGTTAGACTCAACTTTAGGAACATATATATTGGTGTAATCTACCGTGTGAGTGCAACTGCCATAGCAGTTGAAGAAAGTAAAGCCTGGAGTGAGTTCCTGATAGAAGACCACACTGGGATTCTCGAGGCCCATCTTGCGCAGCATCTGCTTGGCGGCCTCCACAGCCTCGGCGCCGCATGGCACTGGCAAGGTGAAGCTCAACTGCACCTTGCCGTCGTTCATAGTGTCGCCATAGGGTTTTATCTTCGATAAGTCTAAGGTTTTGTCAAAATCCTTAGCTTCCATTGAATATAGTCCTTCGCTCATATCTTGTGTCTCCTATTTTTTAGCGTTTACCTTTCATTAACTCAACAAACGGGTTAAAGTAGTTGGCGCCCTTCATGGTTACGCCCGACAAACCTTTACCTCCATTCTTTGGACGCTTAACGTCGCCAAAGATACCTTTCTCAAGGGCTGTGAACAGACCCTCTTTGGTAATGTCCTCAAGCAACTTGATGGTGTTACCTAGAACTTCTTTCACACGGTTACGGCAGATACCGCCCTCCTTAAACTCCATCTCGTCGCCAATGCTCTTCATATTGTTGAAGATATACTTGGCATTCTCAATCGAGAGATAGCGGTCGCTCATGAATGGAGTGTGGATAGCCTCGGTGGGCATACCCAGCAGTTGAATTCCCTGATGTGTCCAGATGCCAATCATGTTGAACAGCGCATCCTGGATGTGACCACGGAAGATGTTACCTGTCATGAACTTAGTGGGAGGCATATATTTAAGCGTTGCCTTAGGGAAGATTTCGCGGGTCATCTGTGCCTGAGCAAGCTCCAGCAGGAAGCCGTTCTCAAGCATAGGATCCATCTCGAAGGCATGACCCAGACCCATCTGCTCCTCGGGCAGACCAGCCATCAATGCGAGCTGCTCGTTGATGAGGTCGCTGGCAAGCACGGTGTGGGCTGCCTCAACGGCATCGGCAGTAGTAAGGTAGTTATCCTCACCAGTGTTGATAATCACGCCGGCAAAACCGTTGATGATACGGCTCATATACTGATCGATGAGTGTGCGCTGCATATTGATGTCGCGGAAGAGGATGCCGTAAAGGGCGTCGTTGAGCATCACATCAAGACCCTCAAAGGCTCCCATAATGGCTATCTCGGGCATACACAAGCCTGAGCAATAGTTACACAGGCGAATGTAACGGCCCTGCTCCTCCCCTACTTCATCAAGTGCCTTGCGCATGATGCGGAAGTTCTCTTGTGTAGCGAAGGTTCCACCAAAACCCTCGGTGGTAGCGCCGTAAGGCACATAGTCGAGCAGACTCTGACCAGTAGTACGAATCACGGCAATCACATCGGCTCCTTGACGTGCGCCAGCCTGTGCCTGAACCACATCCTCATAGATGTTACCAGTGGCAACGATGATGTAGAGGTAAGGCTTGGGGCCCTCACCTATAGTCTCGAGATAATGCTCACGGCGGGCACGGCGGGCACGGATACGTGCCATGCTCTCGTCAATCACTGGTTGCAGTGCTTCGGCAATCGCCTTGGGGTCGGTAGTCACCACCTTGGTGATATCCAACTCGTCTTTTGACACTTTCTCAGCAATCTGCTGTGGACTTAGGCCTGTTTGTATCATGGCATTGGCAATGAAGAACAATGCGCCTTCATTCAGCACTCCTTTGTCCTTGAGCGCCTCCACCACCACGTTGGGCAATGGCACATCATTGTCGTCAACGCCATCTATACCCATCAGTCGGCACAGGGTACGCTCCACGGCGACAGTGGTGTATTGCTCCACAAAGGTCTGCACATCTTGCGCGATGCCCTTGGCCAAACCTCTGGCATATTCCACCTTTTCGAAATCTAATCCTAATTTACTTTTCTGCATATTACATTATTTATATAGTACTTATTCTGTTTTTTCCAATTCAAGTCTCGCCAGGTCTATCCACTCGGTGTCAATTCCCAGGCTTTGGGCGATGTTGAGTGCCTCGTGTGGCACCTCGCCATCCTCAACCTCAACGAGAGAGTAATTCATCAAGCCATTGTCAAAGCCCTTCACCCGCAGGCAGTAGGCTGAACCTGGCTCTATATCGTAGTGCGTTGTCATCACGAGACTCATCTGCTTGGTTGCAAGCACCTTGAGCAACGCCTGCACCAGCGCCGTGCCCTCGGTGGGGTTGGTGGTGCGAGCTGGCTCGTCAATCAACGCCAATAGTTTTCTGTTTTCGCGTGATGCCTTGATAACGGCATCGATGTTCTTCATTTCAGCGGCAAACGATGACAGCCCTTTCTCTATCGACTGCTCGTCGCCTATGCAGAACATTATCTCGTCTTTTATCGCTATGCAAGCCTCGCCTGCAGGAATGCCAAAACCAAACTGGAACAGGTACTGGCACAAAGTAATGGTCTTCAATACCACTGTCTTACCGCCCATGTTGGCACCCGTGATAAGGGTTGGACGGTAAGCAAAACAAATGTTCACTGGCTGGAACTGCTTGCCCGCTCTACTCAGAGCATCTTTCACTTGCGGATGGAACATTGCCTTGTAACAACTTGATCCATCACTGGAAATCGAAGGGAAACACAGTCCCAGCTCTACCATCTGTCGAGCCTTAGCAACGTCAATGTCGACCTTTGCGAGTGCCACAAGAGCACGCTCTATGTCATCGACATGAGAATGCAGCTGGCGGGTAAGGTCTTCTCTCACGCCTTCCTCTATCTCAGCCGCCTCAAGCAGCAGCTCATCCTGCTGATCGGGATTCTTGCGCATTTGTATGCGCAAGTCCTTAAGTTGCTCGCAGTAGCTGTCATAAATATAAAATGAGGCAATCATCATCCCATCGGGATCAAGGATGGTTATCACCTCATCAAGCGACGGAATCTCCACCACTTTGTCAAGATTGTGTTCTTTGAGCAATTTCACCACCTCGGTCGAGAGTATGGCGAGATGCTTCACCTCAAAGAGCTCAATGTCATCGAGAGTTAATGATTGCCGCAGATTCTTGATAGTAGTGCGAATGTCCTTCACGCCTTGAAGTCTGAAAAGCAGAGTATTGAGGAATGAAGGCTCTGTGGAACGCACAAAATCAACAAAATGTCGTAAAACGTCATAGCACGCTGTGATTTCTTGCTCGGTAGTCATCATTTCACTATCGAGCAACCAGCGACGAGCAAAACCCGACTGCAAGTCCAGCCTATCAAGCATGAAACGCAGTCCGCAAGGGGATTCTATGACGTTCTTTAATTGCATTAGTTTTTTAATAAATCATATACAGGTAGATTTATTGCCTGCGAAAGTTTGTCGCACAACATCTCGCTATCGAGCACATAACCACTTGGTGACGTGGGATTGACAGTAACGGCAATGAGTTTGCTCTTTTGCAGCACCTTAATTTTGCCGCCGTTTTTCTCAAAGAGCCTAAGCTGCTTTGGCGAGACAAATATCTTGGTGAAGTCGCGCACCACTAGCTCAACATTCTTGAGGCTCTTATTTTTGCGCACCTTCTCAAGAAACGAATCAACAAGCGCTCCTGCCACATAAATCGTGGAACAGCGTTCCATGCCATGAAACTGCACCTGCTGGGAGAGCGAGGTCACCGCTTCCATTTCATGCAGCTCACAGTCGGTGTCTATCCACCACATGCCCTTGTCAAGAGGGCCGAGAAGCGTCATGTTGCGCTCATTTGTCACACCTATATTTATTAGGTCAACAACAAATGCTGTGCGCTGAACCAACTGGCTCATGTTTATCGAGAAGGCGGCTCCAGTGGCAAGAATCATCGACTGACTCACCGCAGGTGATGCCAAACTCAACCTCGATAATGCGCCATCGACAATAGCAAGGTTAATGCCGTGACGACGCACATCGTTCATCCAACGCTGAAGTCCCGAGGTTGACGAAGGACCCGAAAGCAAAATCTTGCCTTGTGTCAATGCCCTCGCAGTTACCACACGCCCCAAACTGGTGTTCTCGTCGCTCACATCAATGAGTTCCGAAACTAGTCTCCGCTGACGGTAGTGTGCCTCGCTAGTGCCAAAGTACATACCCTCACGCAGCACTATCTCAGGTTTTTGAGTGCGAGTCACCTGGTCGGTTGTCTCTCCATCAATGCCGATCGAAGTCACAGCCACTCGTTTCTGCTCCAATGGCAGCCGCGCAAGAACATATTTCAAGCATTCGGTCTTGCCAGTGTTCTTTTGCAGCCCTACTATCGAGAGACTGTCGTAGTTCAATATATCATCGATGAACGTCACCCTTAGCGCAGTCGTCCGCTACAGGATGGTGATGGCGATTAACCATCACCATCGCTGAACGGAACATTAATTACTAACTATTTCGTTTCTCGTTACGTTCGTGGCGCTTCAGAGCCTTTGGCTCAATGTTCATGCGCTCGCCTTCAAGCAGGGAGATAACTCCGTCAACAGCTTTGTCGGCTGGCACTTCTTCCTTCTTGCGGGCAGCTTGGCACTCTGGGCAGTTGCACTCATTGTGATACTCGGTAGGCTCGGTATAGGTGGTGATAACGCCCTCAAAGTTGCGGAGAACCACCTTGCCTGGAGCCTGAGAGATAATGTACTGAGGCATAACGGGAGTCTTTCCACCACCACCAGGAGCGTCAACCACGAAGGTGGGAACGCAGTAGCCCGAGGTATGGCCACGCAAACCCTCAATAATCTCGATGCCCTTCGACACTGGAGTGCGGAAGTGCTCAAGACCCATCGAGAGGTCGCACTGGTAGATGTAGTAAGGACGAACACGAATCTTCACGAGGCCTTGCACTAAGTGCTTCATCACATGAACACAGTCGTTGATGCCACGCAGCAGCACGCTCTGGTTGCCCAGAGGCACACCAGCGTTGGCTAGCATCTCGCAGGCGCGAGTCGATTCGGCTGTAATCTCGTTAGGATGATTGAAGTGAGTGTTGAGCCAAATGGGATGATACTTCTTGAGCATATCGCACAACTCTGGAGTGATGCGCTGTGGACATACAACTGGTGTACGGGTTCCCAAGCGGATAATCTCCACATGAGGAATTGCACGCAGGCGAGAGATGATATACTCAAGTTTCTTGTCAGTAACCATCAGAGCATCGCCACCTGAAAGCAGCACGTCGCGAACAGTTGGAGTTTTCTCGATATACTCGATAGCCTTTTCAATGCGGTCTGCACCACACTCTGCGTCGGTCTGACCAGCAAAACGGCGACGGGTGCAGTGACGGCAGTACATTGAGCACATATCGGTTATGAGGAACAGCACGCGATCGGGATAACGGTGGGTCAAACCAGGCGTTGGAGAGTCCTCATCCTCGTGCAATGGGTCGAGAAGGTCGGCTGCAGCCTGATGGGTCTCAAGACCTGTGGGAATGCACTGCTTGCGCACTGGGTCGTTAGGATCATCAGGGTTGATGAGGCTCAAGTAGTAAGGAGTGATTGCCATGCGCAAGGTCGAGAGGGTCTTCTTAACGCCCTCTTCCTCCTCGGCAGTGAGGCTAACGTACTTCTTCAAGTCCTCGAGAGTCTCGATGCGGTTTTTAACCTGCCATTTCCAATCATTCCACTGCTCGTCGGTAACATCGGGAAAGAGTTGTTTTCTTCTTGATTCTGCCATGATATATTTCATGTGTTTTTTAAGCCATAGAGGCGCATATTTACACGCCTCTATAGCATTTTAACCTAATTAAGCGTAAAGTTCCTCAAAAATCTTGCGCAGCTCGGGGCACTCACGCAGCTCTTGCAGAGTAAACTCGGCGTGACCCTTGGTGTAGCCGTTGCCAATAATCATATTGGTGTCGGCACCAATACCTTCGGCACCAAGAGCAGCTTTGGTGAAGCTTGTAGCCATCGAGAAGAAGTAAACCACACCGTCGTCGCGGGTACAGAGAACAGCAGTCATCTCGCAGTCGGGAACGTTAACGCAGTTGATGGTAACGTCGGCCATCTTGCCGTCGGTGAGCTTGCTAACCAATTCGTAAACCTGAACAGGAGTCATGCCGGCAACGCTCTCAACCACGTCGCAGAAGCCCAGATCTTTGATGCGCTGGGTTGATTTAGGACTGTTGGCAAGACCAATAACCTTACCGGTAACACCCACGCGCTTCTTAGCCTCATAGCAGCAGAGCATACCACTCTTACCACCAGCACCAAGAACAACTACGTTCTGGCCATACTGGCACAGCTTGGCAGTCTGAGCGGGAGCACCTGCAACATCGAGTGCACTCAACGCTAATTTCTCTGGCATGTCATCGGGAATTTTGGCATAGATACCACTCTCGAAGAGGATAGCTTTACCCTTGATGTCAACCTGGTCAACATCGGCCTTGATGTTGAGAATCTCGTCGATGCGCAGTGGAGTGAGCGACAGCGAAACGAGAGTAGCGATGCGGTCGCCCTCTTTCAGGTCGATTTTGCCCTTCAAAGCGTCACCTATCTTCTCTACAGTACCCAGGAGCATACCACCCGAGCCAGTGCGGCGGTTGCGGTGCTTGCCCTGCAGCTCTACGTTGAGGAACATCTCTTTCTTGATCTCCTCCATCACCTCAGCCTCATCATCAGGATTCTTGGCCTGGCTCTTTGCATAGTTGTGGATATCGGTGAACGATGCAGAATCGATGTTCAGAGTTTGCACGTCAATGAGAATCTCATTGTCGTAAATCTCATCCATGTTGTTGTCAAGCTTGTTTGCTGGTTGTGGCAGTACGCCTACTGGTTCAATTACTCGGTGTGTACCGAATCTATTTCCATGTTTTTGCATTGTGTTGTCGTTTTGTTTTAATGTTTATACTCTTTTTATTTTTTGCTATAGTGTTGAGGCTTATTTTCTTGGTGGAAGACCCAGAATTTCGCGGGCCTCGTCGCTGGTGGCGATGGGACGGCCAAGTTCGCGTGCTATGCGCACCACTTTCTCCACAAGTTCACCGTTTGACTTGGCGAGCACACCTTTCTCAAGGTAGAGGTTGTCCTCAAAACCTACACGCACGTTACCGCCCATAGCGATAGCGGCGGCAGCCATTGGGAAAGCGTGACGGCCTACGCCAGTCACGGTCCAAGTAGAGCCAGCGGGGATGCCGTTCACGAGCCAGCACAAGTTGGCTACTGTGGCTGGAGTGCAACCTGGCACGCCAAGCACGAAATTGAACTGCATGGGAGCTCCGGGAGCCTCACCCTTCTTCGCCATCTTAAGGATGGTGTCGAGATGACCCATCTCAAAGCACTCATATTCGGGCTTGATGCCACGTTCCATCATACGCTTGCCAAAGGCACGCATTGTAGGCATAGTGTTGTCGAAAATCTCGTCGCCGAAGTTGCAGGTTCCGCAGTCGAGGGTTGCCATCTCAGGAAGTGGAGTGGTATCGGTCGATTGCAGACGCTCGTCGGGAGTCATACCCACTGCGCCACCAGTTGATGGAATCAAAATCACATCGGGGCAAACCTTCAAAATTGCCTCTTCGCATTCCTGGAAGCGGGCACGGTCTTGAGTGGGAGTGCCATCATCCCAACGCACGTGCAAGTGCACAATAGCAGCACCAGCGTCAACGGCCGATTTTGCCTCACGAACTATCTCCTCAACGGTATAAGGCACATTAGGATTCTGTTCCTTTGTCACCTCGGCACCGCAAATAGCGGCAGTAATTATAAGTTTATCCATTATTAAGTATTTAGTTTGATAGTTTTAAGTTCTTAATTAGAGCTTGCAGCCCCCACTAATCACTAATCCTTAATCTCTAATCAGCGCGAAGCGCTACTTGCGTTGGCAATCTTTAGGTGTCACACATGTTCCACTTGCGCGGCACACCACGATAGGCTCATCAAGCTCATCAGCTGCCGATGGCGAGATGTCGGGGCGAGAAATCGCAACCTTACGGGCCTCAAACTGCATGTGACGCGAGGTGTTGCCTTCCTTGTCAATCCAGCCTTCTGCCTCAATGAAGTCGCCAGCATAAACTGGTGCGAGAAAGTCAATGCTGTCATAGGCACGGAATAAGCCCTCATCGCCGTCACGCATTATCAAGAGTTCGGTAGCCACGTCACCAAAGAGGTGAACCATGTGTGCTCCATCAACCAAGTTGCCGCCATAGTGGGCATCTTTTGCGCTCATGCGCAGTCTAATCTTTGTTCTATACTCCATAACGCAGATTATTTCTCCACATAAATACCATCAACATAGATTCCCGAAGCGTGAACGTGCTCGGGCTTGATCTCGCCAACCTTCACCAACTTCTCAGCTTCAACCACTACATAGTCGGCAGCAGTTGCCATCAAGGGATTAAAGTTGTTAGTTGTTCCGAGGAATACCATGTTTCCGAACTCGTCAACGATGTTGGCACGCAGGAAAGCGATATCGGCCTTCAATGGTTTCTCAAGCAGATAGTCTTTGCCGTCAACGGTAACCACGTCCTTGCCATCGGCCATGATGGTGCCCATACCGGTTGGGGTAAGCACGCCGCCCAAACCAGCACCTGCCGCACGGATGCGCTCTGCAAGTGTTCCTTGTGGCACATACTCCACGATGAGAGTGCCCTCGTTCTTCTGCAACGCGGTCTGCTTGTTGGTACCGGTATGCGAGACGATAGCCTTCTTCACTTGATGGTTAGTCACTAGCTTGCCGTGAGCCACCTCGTCATAAGCGGTGTCGTTGGCAATGATTGTTAAGTCCTTGACGCCTTTCTCTACGATAGCGTCGATAATTTGTGTGGCACTACCCACACCAAGGAAGCCGCCGAACATGATGGTCATTCCATCTTGTACCTTCTCGACAGCTTGCTCAAGAGTGATTTGTTTGTTCATAATAGATGTTTATGTTTACGATATTTTATTGTTTATGTTTTATAGAATAATTAGACTGCAAATATAGTGATTTTTCCGCAATTAACAGCCTATTTCGGCACTTTTTTTATCCACATTTTATCTTACAATCTATAACCACAATAATAACAGAGGTTTGCAACAAAAAACTGATGAATGACTATAGTCAAGAATTGAGCAATTGCCCTTAATAAACCATTCTCCAACGCAAGAATATTTAGTCCTTAATAGTCTTCCATTATTGCTCTTCTTATCCTAAAATTTCAAAAAAACACTCCATTTCGACTATTTTACCAAAAAAATGGAGTTATTTTGGATAAATTAGGCGGCGTTGAGGCATAAAAAAATAAAAAAACTCTGTTTTTCATTTTGTTCTGCTCTCAACTTGCACTAATTTTGCCAAAAATTTCTAAAACGCATATTATGAATATCGTAAAACGTGCCATTTTTGGAGGCATTTATGTGGCACTGATTGTTGCCTCACTATTGTTATGGGACACCTGCAAATGGATGTTTGTGTTGCTCTTTGCCGCTTTTATAGTGCTTGGCATGAACGAGGCATCCAAGTTACTTAACTATGACGGTACCAAAGCCCCAATACTTATCAAAATAATTGACTCTTTGGGAGGCATCGCCCTATTCTCAGCGTTCTTTGTATATTACAACTTCCCATCGGCAAAGTGGACGCCTCTAACACTTGTCGCAGCATATATACTGATAAGACTAACAACCCAACTATACATGCCCGCACGAAACGCTATTGCCGATGTGCGACAATCATTGGGCTCTTTGGTTTATGTGGCACTGCCCCTATCGATGCTTAATACTGTGGCAAACGTCTCCCCCCGCATCGTGCTGGCGATGTTTGTCTTCATCTGGCTCAACGACACAGGGGCGTTCCTCGTGGGATGTGCCATTGGCAAACACCGTCTCTTCGAGCGCATCAGCCCCAAGAAGTCGTGGGAAGGGGTGTTTGGTGGCGCTGCTTTCGTCATTGCCGCTTCCATAGCCATTGCCTGCGTGCCATGGTTATCCAACATATTCAATCCCAATGGCTTTAGTGTGGCTACTTGGATAGCGCTAGGAATCGTTACTGTGATTGCCTCTACGCTTGGCGACCTTTTTGAGTCGCTGCTCAAGCGCACGGCTGGAGTGAAAGATTCAGGTAATATTATCCCTGGTCACGGTGGAATCCTCGACCGCATCGACAGCCTGCTCTTTGTCACACTTGCCACTGTCATTATCCTGCAAATTGCCACTGCTATACAATAAAAGTCTTTTGGGCAATGTTTAATAATTAGTTATGCGCTACAGTCGATATTTCATATTATCTTTTATACTCCTGTGCTTACTAACAGCCGCCTGTCACAACAAAGGTGACGAGAGCAAGTCGGCGTCAACCGACACCATGCCTACCATCGCCGTTGAGAACAAACTTCCCGACACGCTCGTGGTGGGAACTATCTACAGCCCTACCAGCTTCTTTATTCTCAAAGGAGACACGCTTGGCTATGACTATGAGCGCATCTGCTCCTTCGCCCGTGACAACGGCATCTCCATCAAGTTCCACGTTGCTAGCAGCATGAAGGAACTTATCTCCCTCATCGAGAACAACAAGGTGCATGTCGCAGCTTATGAGATTCCCATGACAGCTGAGTATAAGGAGCATGTGATTCACTGCGGCGAACAGAACATCACCTATCAGGTGCTTGTGCAGCGCGCCACACGTGACACGCTAACCGATGTCACTCAACTTGTGGGCAAGGATGTGTATGTGATTCATGGCTCAAGTTATGAAGCTCGCCTCAAGAACCTCGACAATGAACTAGGTGGAGGCATCAAGATTCATGCCATTGACAACGACTCTCTAATCAGCGAGGAGCTCATCAACATGGTGGCAAGCGGACGACTCCCCTACACCGTAGTTGACAGCGACATAGCGCAGATCAACAAGACTTATAACGACAGCATCAGCATAAGCCTCAAGATAGGTTTCCCACAACGTGCGTCTTGGGCGACAGGCAAAGACCGTCAATGGCTCGCCAACGCCATCAACAACTGGGCGAGCAATAATGCCACCATTACCAATGCTCATACCATCAAGCAGCGCTACTTCGAGATGAACAAGCACCACCTCGATTCAATTCGCGCGATAAATGACTCCATCAATTTCATTAAACAAGCGAAAACGGAGAGTGGTGAAATTGACTACTCCAAAATCTATAAGCGCCGCGAAGGTGACATCTCGGGATATGACCGACTCTTCAAGAAATATGCTGCTACGGCTGGTGTCGAATGGACAGTTTTAGCTGCTATCGCATACGTGGAATCTGACTTCAACCCCAATGCCGTGTCATGGGCTGGCGCTGTGGGATTGATGCAGGTGATGCCTAGCACAGCAAGGAGCTACGGCTTCTCCGAATCCGACCTGCGCGACCCAGAGAAAAGCGTTTATATCGCCAGCCTCATCCTCTCCAAGACCGACAAATTCCTGCAGAGCTATATCTCAAACCGCGCTGAACGACTTAGGTTCAACCTCGGCGCCTACAACGCTGGCGTGGGGCACATAGTCGATGCTATGAAGCTGGCGCAGAAGTACAATAAGAATCCACATATATGGTATTCTAACGTCGAGGCCGCCGTGCTGTGGGAGACGCACCCCGAGTTCTACAACGACCCCGTTTGCAGCTACGGCTACTGCCGAGGAACTGAGACGGTCAACTACGTGCGACAAGTTGAAAACGCCTACCGCGTGTTCCGAAACTACGCCAACAAGAAAAAATAACTTAGTGCTATCAGGCGCAAACTTAACACTTAAAACTTAATAACTTAACACTTATAAAAAATGGCTACACCTCACATCAACGCCCATACAGGCGATTTCGCTAAAACTATTCTCATGCCTGGCGACCCATTGAGAGCACAGTTTATCGCCGAGAATTTCATTGACAACCCACAGCTAGTGACCTCAGTAAGAAACGTGCTGGGATTCACAGGAACCTATAAAGGCGAGCCCATCTCGGTGATGGCTAGCGGTATGGGAATGCCCAGCATTGGCATATACAGCTATGAGCTGTTCCAGTTCTATGATGTGGAGAACATTATCCGCATCGGCTCGGCTGGCAGCTATACCGAGAAACTTAAAGTTAAAGACGTGGTGCTTGCCAACTCGGCCTACAGCACTTCGTCATACGCGCAAGTGCACAACGGCGAGACAAGCCACGAGCTTCTCCCAAGCCAGCACATAAACGAAGTGATTTTAGCTAAGGCTCAAGAGCTTGACATAAAATGCACACCCTGCAAGGTCTATTCCAGCGATGTGTTCTATGGAGGCCCCAACAGCGAGCCCTGGCAGCAACTACGAGAGCGCACCGGTGTCGATTGCGTGGAGATGGAGAGTTTTGCACTCTTCCAGAACGCACGAGTAATGGGTAAAAACGCTGCTTGTCTGCTCACCATCAGCGACTCTCTGGTAGATTTCACCGCCATGAGCGCCGAAGAGCGCCAAACCAGCTTCCGCACAATGATGCATCTAGCCTTGGAGTCGGCAATACGCCTATAAAAGTGCTATAGCATCACTGTGACGCTCGATGATAGAGGAAAATAGCAATGATGGTATAAACTATATTAGGAATCCACATCGCTAGGCGTGGCGAGGTGTAGCCACTTAGGGCAAAGGTCTGGGTTACAGTCATAAATAGGATATAGGAGAAACTCAGCAGCAGACCGATTCCTATGTTCACGCCCATGCCTCCGCGCACCTTGCGTGAGGAGAGCGACAGACCTATTACCGTCAAGATAAACGCCGCGGCGGTCATCGCAAATCGTTTCTCATATTCAAGCTCAAACTGCTGGAGATTGGCAACTCCCCTCGCCTTCTGCTTGTTGATGTAACGCCTCAACTCCGGCGAGGTGAGCATCTCCTGGTCATTCTTTGAAATCAAGAAGTCGCGTGGCTCCACATCGAGCATCGTGTCAATCACTGAACCACGGCGAAGGGTTTCCTTCAAGCCGTCAAATTTTCTTATACTATATTCATTGAGCTTCCATCGGCCCAGAGTGTCGTAGATCACATTATTGGCGGTAATACGCGACACCAGACGGTTACCATCAAACTCCTCCATCGTGAAGCGGAAACCTCGCTTAGTGGTATTGTCATACCTTGAAATATAGGCCATCACACCAGGCTTAACCTGCAACTGAATATTGTCGCCAAAATCCACTCGCTTGTTCTTAACCCAACGATTGGTATATTCTATTCGTTTGATATTGGCAGGCGGAATCACATATAGCGCTAACACAAGTGTGCCAGCGGCGATAATGGCGGCGCTGACAAGATAAGGAACCATAAGCCGCTTGAAACTTATGCCGCTCGACATCATCGCGATTATCTCGCTATGGTCGGCAAGTTTCGACGTGAAGAAGATTACCGTAATGAAGACAAACAGCGGGGCGAACTGGTTGGCAAAATAAGGCAAGAAATTCAAGAAATACTTAAACACCGTCTCTTTAAGCGGCGCTGTGAGCATCGCATCGAGTTTCTCGTTGATGTCAAACACTATTACGATTGCCAGCAACACCAAGATGGCAAAGAAGAAAGTACCCAAGAATTTCTTCATTATATATGCATCGAAGCGCTTAATCCATGGCTTGCCGACTTTCTTCTTGGGGGCTTCTTCTACAGGTGCAGATGCTTTAGTATCATCAATATCTGGAACCACCTCATCAGCAGTCTCCTGAAGGTTCTCTTTAGCGATTTTAGGCACTTGAATCTGGGTAAAGTCGATATCGGAGCGCACATTCTGCCCGCTCTCGTTAATCAGCTCCCATTGATTGCTATTCTGCACAATAGTGTCACTGCCTTTCTTATTTCGCCTTATCAGCCCCATTAATAGTTTAGAGTTTATAGTTCACAGTTTATAGTTGGACGTGAGGTGTAGAAACCTGATATCTGATAACTAATCTTTTTACAATCTTCTAGTAACTCTCTCTACCATAGCAGTCTTCCAAGTCTTGAAATCGCCTGCAATAATATGGCGGCGAGCTTCTCCAACCAGCCACAGATAGAATGCCAGGTTGTGGATGCTGGCAATCTGCATAGCAAGCAGTTCGTTGGCGATGAACAAGTGGCGCACGTAAGCCTTGCTGTAGATGCGGTCCACTGCCGACGCGCCGTCCTCTTGCAGTGGCGAGAAGTCGTCCGCCCATTTCTTGTTGCGCATATTCATAATGCCGTGCTGGGTGAAAAGCATTCCATTGCGGCCGTTGCGGGTGGGCATCACGCAGTCCATCATATCCACGCCTCGGTCTATCGCCTCAAGGATATTTGCTGGCGTGCCTACTCCCATCAGATAGCGCGGACGGTCTTCGGGCAAAATCTCGTTAACGACCTCAATCATCACATACATCACCTCCACTGGCTCGCCCACTGCCAAGCCTCCAATGGCATTGCCCTCAGCACCGAGGTCTGCCACATGCCTAGCGGCATCTTGTCGCAGATCGGTATATGTACAACCCTGAACAATAGGGAAAAACGCCTGACTATGACCATAGCGAGGTTGGGTCTCATTGAAATGCTTCCAACCACGTTCCAACCACTGCTGGGTGAGGCGCAGCGACTTCTCCGAATATTTGTAGTCGCTGGTCCCTGGCGGACACTCGTCGAGCGCCATCATGATGTCACTGCCTATGCTGCGCTGGATATCAACAACTTTCTCAGGGGTGAACAAATGTTTTGAGCCGTCAATGTGGCTGCGGAAAGTCACGCCTTCCTCCTTGAGTTTGCGGTTCTCGCTCAATGAAAAAACTTGAAAACCACCGCTGTCGGTAAGGATGGGACGGTCCCAACTATTGAACTTGTGCAAACCGCCAGCCTGCTCTATAATGTCCATGCCAGGACGTAAGTAAAGGTGATAAGTATTGCCAAGAATAATCTGCGCCTTGATATCGTCGCGCAGCTCACTCATGTGCACCGCCTTAACACTGCCCACCGTACCCACTGGCATAAAAATAGGAGTCTCAATATCGCCATGGTCGGTGCTAATCAAACCAGCACGAGCCTTAGTGTCTTTATTTGTCGCTACTACTTTGTAGTCCATATTATCTCATTTATCGTGCAAAATTACTGCAAACCGAGCGCAATACAAAATGAAAAAAGATTTTTTTTCATTTTTGTTGCCGAGGTGCAGCGTAATTTATCCAAAATTCAACAACCTTAATGAACTGCCAAATTTATTTCCGCTTTTCAAATACTATTAAGATTACTATATAATAATACTTAATTCAATATAAAAAACTGAATCATCTGATTTACCTAATTTTAAAAAGTTGTTTGACAAGGTCTTGAGTCATGACAAGATTCAGTTTTTTCATATAAATCCGTTGTTTTCATCCTTAATTCAGAAGCATTAGCACCAAATAAGTCTGTGAAGGATGAAATGCGATCGTGTCGTTTTTGTCGTTTCTAATCATTTGACAAAAAACGTATAGATAATTGTCATTAATAAACGGTATCAAATGTTCTTTTCCATTGTCCTTAATAGTCTTTTAAACCCACAAAACACCTAAAATGGTAGGAAAATTGGTTAATAAAACTGAATTGTTAATAACTAATGTGGTTTTTGTTTGTGTATTGTTGAAAAAGTGAGTAATTTTGCAGCGAAATAAAAAATCAATGACACGCGGAGAGTCTCAGCAACATGAGATTCTTCGGTTTTTAATCTATGTTTTAACTAAAAAATAAAAAATTACTTTACCATGGCTATTAGTTATATGACCAAGGCTGGTTATGACAAGAAGATGCAAGAACTTGCTCACTTAGAGAATGTTGAACGTCCAGCAGTTGTGCAGGCTATCGTTGAGGCTCGCGAGAAAGGCGACCTGAGCGAGAACGCCGAGTATGATGCAGCACGTGAGCGTCAGGGCATGCTCGAGGCAAAGATTGCCGAGCTCAAGAGCCTGATCGCTGGCGCACGCATCATCGACGAGAGCAAAATCAGCACCGACGAAGTTCAACTTCTCACAAAAGTCACTATAAAGAACCTGGGCAATAATATCCAGATGACTTACACCATCGTCACCGAGACCGAGTCAAACCTCAAAGAGGGCAAGATCTCGATCACTACCCCCATCGCCAAAGGCCTCGTGGGCCACAAAGTGGGCGACGTTGTTGAGATTCAGGCTCCCGCCGGGATAATGAAATTTGAGATCCTCGACATCGCAGTGTAAACAGGATTAGGGATTAGAGATTAGTTGCGCTCCGCGCGATTAGAGGTCTTTATTAAATGCAAAATCCATAATCTGACAACTCAAACTGATAACTCACAACTGTTAACTATTATGGCTTCTATATTCAGCAGAATCGTTGCTGGCGAGATTCCCAGCTATAAGATTGCCGAGGACGAGCGTTACTATGCGTTCCTCGATATTAACCCCGTGGCTCCAGGCCACACTCTCGTGATTCCTAAGCACGAAGTAGATTACATCTTCGACCTCGACGATGAGGAGTATGTTGGACTTATGGCGTTTGCTAAACGTGTGGCAGCCGCTATCAAGGAGGCTATGCCTTGCGTGAAAGTGGGCGTTACCGTTCTCGGACTTGAAGTGCCCCACGCTCATGTGCACCTCGTGCCACTGCAGAAGGAGACCGACATGAACTTCTTCCGCCAGAAACTCACTCTCCCCGCCGAAGAGATGCAGGAAATCTGCAAGAAGATAAGCGAGAAGTTTCAATAATTTTCTCCACTAAAGCTAAGAAAAAAGCGACTGTCATAGTTGACGGCCGCTTTTTTTATGGTATTTTTTTCTATTTGGAAAAAACTGACAACTGATAACATATAACTGAAAACTTTTTTGTACCTTTGCACCCCAAAATCGGGTACCATGTGGATTCTGCTGGCAGTGATATCGTCGATTAGCTTAGGTTTCTTTGATGTTTTCAAGAAGCTATCGCTAGAGCGCAACAACGTGTATGTTGTGCTGTTTATCAACGTGTTGCTGTGCACCGTGATAGTCTCGCCCCTCATTGTGATGTCGCTCATTGGCAATGAGCAATGCGCACTCACAACTAATGGTCATCTACTGATATTTTTGAAATCGGTGATAGTTACGCTGTCGTGGCTGCTGGGCTTCATGTCAATAAAATACTTGCCTTTGAGCATCAGCGGTTCCATCAATGCCGCTCGCCCCATACTGGTGCTGGTGGGAGCAATCGCCATCTTTGGAGAGAGCCCCAACGCCATCCAGTGGATAGGTATCATCCTTGGTTTCGTGTCGCTGCTTTGGGTTGGATTCATTGGCCGCAAAGAGAAGACCGAGAAAGGACTGGGCATCTGGATTTTGCTTGGAATCCTGTCGATAGTGCTATGGGCGGCAAGCGGGCTCTACGACAAATGGCTCATCAGTAACGGTTACACCCCATTGGCAATTGAGGCGTGGTATCCTTTCTATCAAACGCTTATCATGGCTTTTGTTGTAACAGTAATCCACAAAGGCAAATTCAACCCCGACACGTTCCACTGGAACAAGAACATCATCGTAATCTCCATATTCATCGTCATTGCCGACCTGAGCTATTTCTTCAGTCTCTCCTATCCCGAGTCGCTGGTGTCGATAGCCTCGATGATACGCCGTGGCAGTGCCCTCGTGGCGTTCTTCTACGGCGCAATAGTCCTCAAAGAAAAGAACCTGCGACTCAAGATTATCGACCAGATAATCCTCATCGCAGGTATGATACTTATCATAATAGGCAGCCTGTAATCAATGCTGAATGCAGAATTCCTAGCTACTCATAGCTATTCCTAACTGGAATTTTGTCCACGCGTTTCTGGTGGCGACCGCCTTCAAACTCGGTTGAGAGGAATGTCTTTACCATCTCCAAAGCTTCTTCATTTGTAACGAATCGTCCTGGCATAGCAAGCACATTGGCATCGTTGTGTTGGCGCGCAAGGCGTGCAAGTTCGGGCTGCCAGCACAGTGCCGAACGAATGCCCTGATGCTTATTGAGGGTGATGTTGATGCCCTCGCCACTACCGCACACGGCAATGCCTGGGTAGCACTCACCACTCTCCACTGCCAAAGCGCAGGGATGCGCAAAGTCCGGATAATCGCAGCTGTCCTCGTTATAGGTGCCGAAGTCCTTATACTCAATGTTGTTCTCCTTGAGATATTCAATCACTGCTTGCTTGGTGGCAAAACCGGCATGGTCGCTGCAAAGCGCCACGGGAATGCCTGGTTTTAAGATAGTTGTCATATTATTGTCTTGTTTAGTGAGTTTATCATAAATTTCGTCAAACTTCTGCCTTATCGCATTAGGGTCCTTGAGGATTTTGCGGAAATCGGCTAAACGTTTAGCGTTTGGACTCTCAGGAATCCACAGCTTCAAGTAACCACCCTCAGCATATTTCTCTGCCATGTGCTCTAGCAGCCGCTCGTAATTCTCCTCTTTGCTAAGATTAGGATAGTGCTTAAACGAGAACTGAATAGTGCGACGGATGATGGTGTCGCCGTCAATCTGGCGATCGGCTTCAGCAACGATACGGCCATAGATAGAGCGCGGGTCATGGTCACTCGAGGCGCGGTGGTCCTCGGCGGCTTGAGCAATGGTTTCAATCTCCTCTACCGTAAACCATCGCAGCAGTCGCTGGTCTTCACGGATAATGTGGCCGCTCTCGGTGTGATGCGTCTTGCGGCCAACTTCCAGACCCAAGTCATGATAAGCCGCAGCCACAAGCAGCATGGCACGATCTACTTCAGGATAATACTGCGCTAGCCGCTGACTCTCCTCCATCACATAATGCGCATGGTCACGGCGATGCCCAGCATCGAAGGCATCGTAGCGAGGCACTATCTCCTGCTCAAGGAAAGTCGCTATTTCATTGTATTTTTCGTTCATTTCAATTGTTCGATTATGCGCTTAGCTGTGGTTGATGCACAGTCTTTATCTGTCAATATTTCCGCCATTCTCTGGTATCCGTTAAGCATCTCTTGGCGTGCAGATCCATCATTGAGCAGTTTAGTGAGCCAAGAATCCACATTCTCAATCGTGCAATGATGTAACAGCAACTCAGGAATAAGAGGCGCATCGGCAATGAGATTAGGAAGTGTCACATATTTGCCCTTGATGAGCTTGCTGTAAAACCAATACACCCGTTTGCTGCCATTCATGCGATAGCAAGCCACCTGCGGAGTGCCTAAAAGAGCTGTCTCGAGAGTCGCGGTACCTGATGTGACAAGCGCCACACGGGCATTATGCACTAACTCAAAAGTCTGTCCTCTAAGCACTGGAGCCTTATTGGCGCCCATCACCTCACTATACAGCTCATCGTCAATACTTGGAGCGCCAGCTATCACCACTTGGCAATCGCTATGGCAACGAGCTGCAGCAAACATCGTGGGCAGGTTATCGCGAATCTCTTTCTTACGCGAGCCAGGAACAATGGCGATAATAGGTTTCTCTTGGTCAAGATCGTTCTCTGCACAGAACCCGACGACAGGGCGCATCTTGGCAATAGCTGAGGCGATCTCTTTGACAGTAGGATTTCCCACATATTCCACCTCATAGTCGTGCTTGCGGTAGAAATCAGTCTCAAACGGCAATATCGAGTACATGCGCTTCACATATCGCTTAATGTCCTTCACTCGATACTCCTTCCACGCCCACACCTTCGGAGAGATAAAGTAGAACACTGGTATCTCCTGCTTATCAGCCCATTTCGCCATCTTGAGGTTAAACGATGGATAGTCAATAAGAATCAAGGCATCTGGGCGATTGTCAGTCATTGCTTGCTTAGCGCGTTTCATAAAGCCCAAGATGCTGCCCAAGTGCTTTATCACCTCGATGAAACCCATAAATGCCATGTCGCGGTAATGGATAAGCGGCTCATGGCCTGCACTGCGAGCCATAAGGTCACCGCCAAGAAAGTCAATATGAGCTTGACCATCCTGCTCCTTGAGAGCCTCAATCAGCGCACTGCCATGAATGTCGCCCGAGGCTTCACCTGCTATGATGAAATATTTCATTTATGAGTTATCTGTTATCAGTTGTCAATTATTCTAATTATCGCACCCAAACGCGGTAGGCTTGTCGTAGGCAAAATGGTGCCGCCACAGCAAACACTATCAGTGCCAAGTACCAGACTCCAAATTGCATGGAGAGGACTGCGACTACGCACACAAGCAAAGTAGTTGCAAGGTTGCGATAACACTTGATGCTCAATGTGAGATGATAAATCTTGAAATATACTACCCCTACAATGATGGTGTATAAGACATACCATGCAAGGTAAGAATATCCTAAGCCGTCAACGCCCCAGAAAATAAAGCATACAATGTTGAACGCCAGTCCCGACACTGCACTCAGCGACTCGGTGATGAGGAATATCTTGCCGTCACCCTTTGCCAGCATCACAAACGCCATGCACCACGACATGGCACGCAACACGGTTCCCACAGCTCCCCATGAGATATAAGTGATAATAATCTCAAACTCTTTGCTATAGAGCAGCCACACCAATTGGGAGCGCAACAAGATAAACGCCAGCAGGAATGGCGTGAGCACCATGAAGGAGATGTTCATCTCCTGAGAGACAAAGACACGTATGCGGCGAGAATTATTAGCCACACGGGCCAAACGGGGATAGAACTCCATGCCTAGAGCAGTAAACACCAAACCAGCATACTTTTCGATAAGCGTGTAGCCTGCCTGATAAAAACCTACTGAATTGGTTCCGCTGTAGACATTTAGCCAGGAGACAAAGGTGTAGGACGCTAGCATACCCACAAATGACCCAAGAGTCATATACACGCCAAGTTTGATAAATCCTGCACCCATTTGCTCTGTCTCTCGGGGCGAAACCTGAGCAGGAGGATATTCCTTGTCTTTATAGATATATGCCGCCACTACTACACACAATGCGTATGCGATGATTGACGGCAGAACACTATCCTCACGAAGAAAATAGAAAAGTGGTATTGAAATGAAAAGTCCTCCAAGCACACCACTCACCGTGACACGCGCCAGGCGTTTGAGCTTCGATAGTCCCTGAAGCACGGCATACTCACCATTGGTCAATGCCATAAACAGCACAGCCACCGCCAGAGCAACAAAATGCCACTCATGGGTGTAGTCACCAAACGAGAAACGGCTTAGGAACGGAGCCATGCCCATTGTAATCAATGCACCGCCCAGTCCAAGCCAAAGCGACCATCGGCGCACCACAGTGATAATGCGCGCTATAAGAGTAGCGTCGCGCTGTTCCACCGCCTGAGAGATGTCACGCACGCTGCTGTTGCGCACACCCAAGTTTGTGGCGGTGTTCATCATCTCCAGAGCCTGGTTGTAGATGCCAAAAAGTCCGACACCAAACGGTCCTATCCACAATGCAACAAGCTTAGTGCGGATTATCGAGCACAAAATAGTCAAGACCTGAACACCTCCAAAGATGCCCATAGCCTTGAGTATTACTTTCGACAATCCTTCACGCTTGCTCATTGATTTAGGTTATTGGTTATTGGTTATCGTTTATGGGTTATTGTTGAGAGTCACACTTAAAGTTTTACACTTAGCACTTGATAAACTATGCCACGGCCGCCCATTCGGCATTTTTGGCGCACAAGGCCTTCGTTAAGATACAGGCCTCCATTTTCTGTTGAGATACCAAAGTCGAAATAGCGGAAGCCAGCCTGTGACGACTCTTTTATCAGGTAATAAAAAAGTAATGTCAGAGCCTTGAGTTCTCGGCCACGCTCAGTTGAGGCGATATACTGGCAGTGAGCGACCTCGTTACCACAATAATACATTACCACTCCAGCGAGCAGTTCATCGCCAAGTTTTGCGGTATAGAGCTTTATATTCTCGGGAAAGCGGGAATGCAGAAGCGTAATCTCATCAAGCGAATGAACAGGATGCCTGCCATATTTTTCCATAAGCAAAGAGTCGAGCATATCCCAATATCCTTGCCAGTCGCACGACTCAGCCACCTCTACCCCACTCTTGAGGGCAAGATTGACATTGCGCTTATTGCCTCGGTCAAAAGGCAGTGGCTCGTCAAGGTCGATAGTTGTGGAGATATTGCTCTCGGTGAGCACGCCACCTGCCTTGAAAAGGGCATAAAGGTCTTCCTCGCAAGGATAGCGGTGATAGATGTGTGGCACAGGCTTATAGATAATTTCCTCTATGCCCTCGTCTTGCAAGAACTGCATGGCAGTCTCCCACACCTCCATCATAGTGGTGACATCAAAATGCCTCAGAGGCACCAGCCAACTGCCGTAAGTGAGACCTTTGTGGCTATACAGCTTGTGACCTTCGCGACACGCAGGCAGCACAGCAACGATTCTTTCGCCGTCACGCGCCACCAGTGAGAAATCTGCAAAACGGTCGCTATGATAGTCCATATAGCCACGCAGATGAAGAAACGTGCCGTTGCGTGAATTTTTTACGGCAGCGTCCCACACTTGCTTGCACTGTGGACTATATTTTTCAATTTTAATCATTCTATCAATTGCCTCCTAGCAGTTGCATTATATCCTTGCCCTCTATGCGCTTATAATTCTTGGGGATATTGGTGTCGATAGTTAAGCTCTCGTTCCAGTTGATATCCTTATACTCCAATTCAAGCTTCATAGAATTGCCGTTGAGTTTTGTCGAGACTTTGGCTTCGGTTGCGACCTTTCCCGCAACGCTGCCTTGCACTTTTCCATAGGTCACGCTATAGGTCGAAGCGCCAGAATTGGACGGAATAACGTTGAGCGACACGATGTTGTTGCGACCGTCATACACAAAATTGTAGTCAAAGCCTTTATACTGGGACTTGGGAGTGAGCACCACCTTGTTGTCCACCACACTAACCGTGAAATCGTCTTTCAAGTCTTGTGTCAACGAGCCCTTGCCTAGTTCAAAAGCGCGTCCCAGGAAGATGTCTTGAAGAGCGCCCACTGTCACTGGTATGCCATTGGTGAGCAACGACGCCTTCTCCAGCAGATAACGCTTGTGCAACTTATCGACGAGCAATATCGAGTCGCCATTGATAACCATCTTGGCAGCTTCGATACCCAGCACGGGACGCACCGACACATAGATGCTCTTATTTCTTATCATCCTCATCTGCATCGATGAGCTTAACGACTTGCTGCCCGAGCCAATCTCCACGTTGCCGCCACTCTTGAAGGTGCGCCAGTCGGCTTGATAGTAGGCCGAAATGTCAACATTTTCATTTGTTACAACCACTGTGCCATTGTCATCATCGGTCGCTATCACTTTTTTGGAACAAGAAGTCAACGAAGCAATAGTGAGCAATAGCAATGCTGCAATCTTAAATGAGTGTTTTTTCATCTTTATTTAGTTTTCAAAATATGTCTTGTTTTCTACCTTACGTTTCAGTATGTCGCTGTCAGGACTGAGTTCGAGCGCCTTCTCCCACTGCTTCACCGCCTCGTCCTTTTCGCCAGTCATATACAGGATGTCGCCGTAATGCTCTATAATATCAGCGCTGGGTTCGTCGGCATTATAAATCGCCGACTTGATATAGAACAGCGCCATGTCATAGTTCTTCTTCTTGAAATACACCCAAGCGTAGGTGTCGATAAAGGTAGCGTTATTGGGATTGGCGTTGACAGCCTTTGCCGCCATACTCTCGGCCTTGTCGAGGTTCTTGTCGCTAAGCGAGAGGAAGTAGGCGTAGTTGTTCATCACGCTAGAGTTACCCGGACAGATGCTCAAAGCATGATCATATAGATTAAAAGCGCCAACAGAATCACCCATCGCCACCAGCACGTCGCCTTTACCGCCCAAAAGGTCGCTATAGAGCTCATTGTTTTGTACACTATCGACCAATGCCAGGGCATCATTGTAGGTGTCGATTGCCTTGTCATATTCTTTCATCTGATAGTACAGCGGCGCGATATAGCGATATAAATCCATATTCTCGGGATTATACTCGAGAGCTTTCTTGGCGGCTTCAATGGCTTTAGGGTAATTCTCATCCATAACGTTAACAACCATAAGCCGCTGCCAAGCCTCGGCATTGGTTGGGTCAAGGTCAAGGCCATAGCCTAATTCCTCAACGGCATGCTTGTAGTCTTTCATCGTAGAGAAATACATGCTGTAGAGTTCATGAACCTTAGGCTCAAGCGGATGCTGCTCTACCAACACTTTGAAAAGGTTGTTGACGCGGTCGGTAGAGTCGTTGCGCATGATTTGTGTTGATGTGTATTGCGTCAAAACATCAAGTTTAGTGTCCACATCCAAACCAGGTGCGACAAGGGCGTTATATATTTCTTTGTCGTAATTAATGGAATCGCCCATCGCATCATAATACTGAGCTTTAGCAAAATACACATTGCCATTATTGGGCTCCAACTCTTGAGCGCGGTCGAGGTAATAAATTGCACTGTCCTGCATGCCATACTGATTGAACATCTCGCTCATCACGAGGTTATAGCTGACATTGGCGGGAGCTGTATTGTAAAGGTTGCGCATCTGCTGGATGGCACCAATAGTGTCACCAATCTCAGAGCACAAAGCGGCTTTATAGGCGGTAGTCTCTATTGACTCACCCTCAACTTCCTCGATGTGCTCATACACACGCAGCGCCTTCTCAAACTTCTCGTTGCGGACATAAGCCGATGCCAAACGCATTTGAACTTCGGTTTTGGTGGGGTTGAGTTCGGCAAGTTTCTCCATCACCTGAAGTCCTAAATCATTATGACCTAATGTTATGCAAGCATCGCTGTAATAGGTCGCCTCGTAGTAGTCCTCGGGGTGAGCATCTACATGCTTCTTCATCAACGCTAGACCACGCTCCATGTCTGCTGGGGTCGAATTGTCCTTTAACAACAGCAGGTAGCCATAGTAAAAGGCGGCAGCCGTGTTGGTTGTGTCGAGTTTATGGGCATACTTAATCAAGTCGAAGTAGGCAGCGATGCTATCGCTCTCCTTCAAGGCATGTGCATGCATATAGATGTAATCAGCCTTATGCTTGTCTTGCAGCGACACTCCGGTAGTGCCAGTTGTGGCCTTGCCGTTTTTTGCCATCGCCTGACCCACCGCAACCATCACGATAAAAGCCAATATTGCTATGCTGAAAAAATTCTTCATTATTCAGATTATAGATTAATTAAAATCATTTACTTCCTGTGTGTCCGAAGCCTCCTGCGCCACGCTCTGTGTTGCCAAGTTCCTCAACTTGCATCCACTCCACAGTTGAGTGACGTGCCACGACCATCTGGCACACGCGTTCTCCATTCTCTATGGTCTGCGGTTCGTTGCCTAGGTTAGCGAGTATCACACACACTTCGCCACGATAATCTGCATCGATAGTGCCAGGCGTGTTGAGCACTGTGAGTCCGCGCTTCAGTGCCAATCCGCTACGAGGCCTGATTTGGCACTCATAGCCTGGCGGCAGTTCAATATAGATGCCTGTGGGAATTAAAGCCCTCTCCATAGGTTGCAGCACCACCGGTTCACTAAGCCACGCCCTGAGATCCATACCCGCACTCAACTCGGTGCTGTAGGCCGGCAGAGCATTGGGACTCTTGTTCACTATCTTTACTTCTACTTTGTCAATCATAATATTATATAAACGTATTAATATTCTATTTATTGAAATACTTGACAACTTCTTTCACGCTGCTCGCTATTTTGCCATCGGGCAGAGTTATGTGATTAACATCATCAACTTTGATTATGATGTCGCTGGTCTCATCCACAGCGATGCCGTTGCGCAGCAATGCATTGGTCATGCATCGTGCCAAGTTGTTGTCGTCGCAATTAATCCTCACCGTCGCAACGGTTGGCAACTGCGCCTCATAGTCACACAAATTGCCATTGAAGAAGATTGACGTATCGCCAAACACGCGGTCCATAGCGCCACTCATCACCACCTGCTCTGTAGTGCCAGTCACCACCTCATGGTCGCTGGTGATGACCCACAGTTCATCGGCAAGAAGCAGTGACTGTGATATGTCATGACTCGACAGCAGCACTGCCTTGTTCTGCTCATGTGCCAACTTGTGCAGCAGTTGCATTGTCTCGATGCGGCTTGCCACATCAAGGAAGGCGGTAGGCTCGTCAAGCACGATTATTGGAGTCTCTTGCGCCAAGGCTTTGGCAATCATCGCCTTCTGACGCTCGCCATCGCTCAGGCTAGCAACATGCTGCTGTGCCTTGTGCGATATTCCTACTGCCTCAAGACACTGGCTCACCACTTCCTTGTCATGCTTACTCAGGCGACCCAGGAATCCAGTGTGCGGCTGGCGACCAAGAGCCACAAGTTCGCTTATCGTGAATGCACCGCCCATGATGCGCTCGGTGGCTACTAGCGCCACGAGCCTCGAGAGCTGGTGTTTTGTAATATCTGATGCCGGATTGCCGTCAATCTCCACGCTGCCCTCAATTGGGGCATTGTCGCAAGTTATGGCTCTGATTAGAGTTGACTTGCCAGCTCCGTTGCGTCCTAGCAAAGCGACAAGAGAGCCCTGCTCGAGTTTCAGATTCAACCCTTTGAGCAAAGTGGTGCGCTTGCTTCCTTGCCCAAATCCAACCGCCATATCGTAAGTTTGAAGTATAGCCATAATCAGTTGAAATAATTAATCTTGCGACGGTTGATAATGATATAGATGATAATTGGCACGCCAATGATGGGTGTGATGGCATTGATAGGGATTATGCCATGAGGAGACGAAACACTGATAAGTGTGCACAGCAATGCCGTCACAGCGCCAGTGAGCATCGTCACAGGCATCAATCGGCTGTGATCACTGGTGTTAAGTGCCAGGCGGGCGATGTGCGGCACCACAAGTCCCAAGAAACCGATAGGACCGCAAAATGCGGTGACAACGGCAGTCAGCACGCCGGTTATGAGCAGCAACAGGTTGCGGGTGCGGTGGGTGTTCACGCCCAAGTTCTGTGCATAGCGGGTGCCAAGCAGCAACGCGTTGAGTGGCTTAATCATCAGCATCGCCGACACAAGCGACAACACTATCACTATCGCAAAAATCGGCATCTGGTCAAGCGAAACACCAGTGAAATTACCGAAGCCCCAATACACATAACTCTGAAGTCCCTGCTCAGTAGCTACCGAATTGAGCAGCGATATGACGCTCGACGCTAAGTAACTCACTAAGATACCCATAATGAGGAGCATCGTCGAACTCTTGACAATCGAGGCAAAAACCATTAGGATGACCAGCACCACAGCAGCGCCAATAACAGCAGCAACCAGCGTCGCCAAGTAGCCACCTATCGAATCGCCCGACATGCTGCCTATCGTGCCTCCCATGGCAAGCATCACAATAGCCACACCGAGGCCAGCGCCAGTCGAGACGCCAAGTATTGATGGACCGGCAAGGGGGTTATTGAAGGTGGTCTGCAGCAGCAGTCCGCTCACGCTCAGCGCCGCTCCAGCAAGTATCGCAGTCAAAATCATGGGCACGCGCGACTCCAGCACTATCGTGTTGAGGGCCTCGTTGCCACTGTCATTCCCCATCAAGATGGAGAAAATCACATTTGGCTCAATATCCACCGATCCATAGAGCAGACATGCCACCATAAGCGCCAGCAGCAAAAATGCCAGCACTACTGTGACAATAGTAAACCTATGTGAACTTAAGTTGGTCATTGATGGTTATGGGTTATTGGTTATCGTTTATCGTTGTTCGCTTATCGTTTATCGAAGAGAATGGTGAGATAAATGGAACTACATTCTCAAATCTCTAATCGTGCGAAGCACAATTAAAATATAATCAGCGTGAAGCGCTCTCCACTCTCTTCTCTACTCTCCACTGATTTTCTTGAAAAAATGCAACTCATAGTCAATGTCTTGGTCGGGGTGGAAAATCTTGAAATATTCCATCAGCAGCACCTCGGGGTGGAAGGGGAAGCGGTCGAAGAAGTGGCTCGTATTGGTGTCGCAAACATACACATTGCCAGTCTGGTAGGCCTTGATCTTCTCATTGAGGGAATAGGACGCTTTCAGGTCGGCAAGAGTGCGAATGGCGGGTGATTTCAACAGCCAGATGTCGGCGTTCTGAGCCTTCACAAGCACCTGGTTGAAGTCGAGAGTGAGTGAGCCGGTGTTCTTGTCATCGGCCCACGGATAATTGCCGCCGGCATCCTTGATGAACTGCGCCATATAGCTCTGCCCGCCTGGCACGTTCCAGATGCCGCTAATCACATTCTCGGTGAGAACAATGGGCTTGCTCAGCTTTTTGCTCGACACCATCTCTTTAACGTTATTGTAATCGGCAACGACCTTATTATAGATTTTGTCAGCAAGCTCTCGCTTTCCAAGCAGTTCGCCATAGAATTTAATCCACTCAGCCCTGCCCAGAGGGGTGAACTCCATATAGTCGGCACATTCTATGATAGGGATTTTCAGGTCTTTAATCTTGCCATAGTCAGCCTTCTGGTAAGGCGACAAAAGGATGGCGTCGGGATTCATCTGAATCACCTTCTCGATGGTGGGCTGCATGGAGTTTCCGCAGTCGGTGATAGTGCCATCGGCAAGACCTTTAGAAATCATCTCGTCATTGAAATACTGTGCGTCGCACACGCCCTTCACGGCGCTTGATGCACCTAACTCGCCCATAACGCTGGAATGTACCGACGAATAGACCAGCACATTTTGGATTGGTGTTCTCACCAAAGTACCCTCTGGCAGGTCTTTGGGCAACTCGCTGTCACGAGGCACTAGAATATAGGTGTGGAGCAGCGTAGTGGTATCCCACGGGTTGGTGATTTCAACTTTAGTATATCCTTTGTTATTCTCTATAGAGATCAACTTTGCCTCATCCAGCCCTACCCTCTCATTTGGTTGACTAGTATTGCGGCAGGCACCCAATGCAACAAGCATCACAAGCACCAAAAATGATAAAAAATACTTTCTTGTCATCATCAAAAAGGCTTCTATAAATAAAACCTACAAAGATACACATTTTTTCGCTACCGCATCACATTAACAGGGAAAAATAGTGGAGAGGAAAGAGGAAGAGGGGATAGGGCAGCGAAAGAGCCACAGCATAGTGAACCTCAAAGAGGCTTCACTTACTTCCCTCTCACCTCTTCTCTAAAAAATGCAACCAAGTTGCAGAAACTTTGCCATAACTTTGCAGCCATAAAACATCAAAACTATGGCACATAATCATCATTCACATTGCGGCTGCTGCTCGCATGAGCACGATCACGAGCATAATCATGAACACTATCATGAGCATCATCACGAGCATGGCAGTTTGAAGAAGTCATTAATCCTTATCGCCATCACGGCAGTGCTGCTGGTGGGGGCGGTGATAATCGAGAAAACCTGTAACCTCGCCACTTGGCAGTTGCTGCTAATCTATCTCGTGCCTTATCTGCTTATCGGTCACGAGACTCTCAAGGAGGCAGCCGAGGGGCTGGCACACGGCGACGCCTTCAACGAGCACTTCTTGATGTCAATAGCCACAATCGGCGCGCTGTGCATCGGCTTCCTGCCAGGAGCCGAGACGCAGTTTCCCGAGGCGGTGTTTGTGATGCTGTTTTTCCAAGTGGGCGAACTCTTTGAAGGCTATGCCGAAGGCAAGAGCCGGGAGAGCATAGCGCACCTAATGGACATACGCCCCGATACAGCCAACGTGGAACGTGACGGCAAGTTACTAAAAGTGAACCCCGAGGAGGTGGCTGTTGGCGAGACTATCGTTATCAAACCAGGCGATAAAGTGCCGCTAGACGGAGTGGTGACAGAAGGCACTACTGCACTCAATACTGTGGCGCTCACAGGCGAGACTATGCCGCGCGACGCTGGCGAAGGCGACGAGGTGATTTCGGGCTGCGTGAACCTATCGGGAGTGATTAAGGTGCGCACTACCAAAAATTTTGGCGAAAGCACAGTGTCGAAGATTATCGACCTTGTGGAACATTCCAGCGATAAGAAGTCTAAAACTGAGACCTTTATCTCACGTTTTGCACGAATATACACCCCCATTGTGGTGCTAGCCGCTGTGCTGCTAGCGGTTGTGCCTCTGCTCTTTGGCGGGTCGTTCCCCACGTGGCTCTACCGAGCCTTGATGTTCCTGATTGTGTCGTGTCCTTGTGCTCTTGTAATCAGCGTACCGCTGGCGTTTTTTGGCGGCATAGGCGGCGCGTCACGGCAGGGCATCCTCGTTAAAGGGGCGAGCTATATCGACGTGTTGGCGCAGGTTGAGACGGTGGTCTTCGACAAGACCGGCACGCTGACGCATGGGCAGTTTGAGGTCTCGGCAGTCCACCCCGACACTTGCGACGAGCATCAGCTTCTGCACCTTGCCGCCCATGTGGAGCATTATTCCTCTCACCCAATTGGGGCGGCTCTGCGCGACGCCTTTCCCGACGAGGCCACCGACGGATGTATCGTGACCGATGTGGAGGAGATTGCTGGTCAAGGAGTCAGGGCGACTGTCCATGGCAAGGTGGTGTGCGTGGGTAACACGCGCATGATGGATGCCATAGGAGCGCAGTGGCACGACTGCACACACATTGGCACGATTATCCACGTGGCGATTGATGGCGCCTATGCTGGGCACATCGTTATCAACGATAAGATAAAGGAAGATAGCGAGCAAGCTATTGCCGACCTGAAAGCGGCTGGAGTGCAGCGCATTGTCATGCTCACTGGCGACCGCAGCGAGGTGGGCAAAGATGTGGCAAGCAAATTAGGAATCAACGAGCATTACGCCCAACTCTTGCCTGCCGACAAGGTGAGTCATGTAGAAAAGTTGCTCAGCAATAAAACTCAGGGCAAGGCTCTCGCCTTCGTGGGCGATGGAATCAACGACGCACCTGTGCTAGCGCGTGCCGATGTGGGTATCGCTATGGGCGGACTCGGCAGCGACGCCGCCATCGAAGCCGCCGACGTAGTGCTCATGGATGATAAACCCACCAAAATCGCCCGCGCCATAAAGATAGCCCGCCGCACCCTGCGCATAGCACGTCAGAACGTGTGGTTTGCTATCGGGGTGAAGTTAGCCGTACTTATCCTTGCAACCTTAGGCATCGCCACCATGTGGATGGCAGTCTTCGCCGATGTGGGCGTCACCGTCCTTGCCGTCCTCAACTCCATGCGAGCCTTGAATAATGCATAATACACAATTCACAGCATAATTGTAGCGGTGCTCTTAATAAAGCATTCTTGCCGTTATTGCTCTCGCAATCAGCCAGCAGGATGCCAAGCATTGCTTGTCAAAAAAACCAGCGAAGCGGCAGAACTATTTGAGTCTTTTCTCCCAAGCTTTGCGGAGCTTTTTGTCCATTAGTGATTTCACCACATCCTGGAGATTAGACTTCAAATCCTCATCATCCTTCAATGATTCTTTTAAAGTTTTCATGCACTTGCTCTTTTGATTCTTGTCAAGCCAAGAAAGCCACAAGTCGGGATTTCTGAAAATCATGCCTTCTAATTGATTTTCAAGCTGTATCATGCAAGCAGATATAGTATGTAGTCCTTCATTAGTCATATATGCGTTGAAGTCATTAATCATCCCATAATATTTATTCAAAAGAGTTTCCAGTTGTTTAGGAGTGTCTTTATTCTCTTTACTCACTGGATTGGTACAGAATTGTATCACTTCCATTCCTTCTCCTAAAGTCTGACACTGCTCGCTCTCGACAGTGGATTTTTTTCTTCCACCTGGAATTTCTTCGTTCCACACAGCATGCTGCTTAACTCCTGACTTAGAAATCATTCCCGATTTATCAACATCATATTCCATCGTCAAGTATCCTCTCTCGGTAGTCTCAACGCCACAATTTTTAACGTTGACATAAGTCAAGTATTGGCGGGTGACGCTAATCTTATTCTCCTCAAGAGAAATCTCGGGAGAAAACGCCACCATCTCATTACCATTGGGATTAGTAAAGTCACATGCAGCAAGAATGTCTTCGTTTTTTAATAACAAGGCACCATCAATAATGCCTCCATCAGGCTTATAAGTCGCCACATAGTAATCTTTATATGCCTTCAACACTGCGATTACGTAATTATCGGACTGCTTAAACTGTGTAATAAATATTTCCTCGTCATTAAGGTCAATAGTCGAGCCACAATACACACCCTTGAGGAATTGCTCGTTCATCGACTTATCAAGCTTTGTCTGATCACCATCACAATACAAAGTAACACCATCGATTCTCAACTGAATAGGAGTCATGGCACTCATTATGGCACTCAGCGACAGCAACATCATTGCAATTAAAAAAAACTTCTTTTTCATAACCAAAAGCTTTAAAGTATATTTCAGTTACAAAGATAATGGTATCTTTTTAAAATCTACAACAAACAGTCTTAAAAAGTGGGATTTGTGCCATCCCATAACTGATATCTGAAATCTTTGTGTTATCTTTGCAAACCATTAAAACCATTAATCATGAAACTACGACATTTTATATTATTTGCGGCGGCAGTTATTGCACTGACGGGCAACGCCAAAATTACCAATGTTTTTGAATTCAGCTCAATGGAGTTCAGCCGTGACCGTGAGCACTGGCAAGAGGTCTCCATACCCCACGACTGGGCCATCAGCGGTCCCTTCGACAAGAAATGGGACCTGCAAGTCGTCGCCATCAAAGAAAACGGCGAGGAGAAAGCCACCGAGCACAGCGGTCGCTCAGGTGCCTTGCCCTGGATTGGAGAGGGATATTACCGTACAAAAGTTCTGCTGCCGGCACTCCCCGGGCGCGCCGAGCTGCTTTTTGACGGCGCCATGAGCGAACCCGTTGTCTATCTCGACGGCAAGGAGATAGGTCGATGGGCCTATGGTTATAACGCCTTCCGAATTGATTTGACTCCATATCTGAGTGAAAAGCCAAGAGGAGCAGAACTCGAAATACACCTCAAGAACTTGGAGGAGAGCAGCCGCTGGTATCCTGGCGCAGGCCTTTATCGCCCAGTGAAGCTTATCACCAGCGGACGGGTGGCATTCGACATCTGGGGCCATGACATTCACACAATGAAGGTGGAGAACGACACCGCTTGGGTCACCGTAAATTCCACGCTCAACGGATGCGTGGCTGGTGACCGTCCTGTCGTAACCGTGGAAATCATCGACCGTGAGGGAAATGTCGTTGCCGAGACACAACGTCGCATCGCCAGCGACGGCCACTGCCGTATGGAGCTGATGATGCATCATGCCAAATTATGGTCGCCCGAGTCGCCTTATCTTTATAAGGTTCACTCCACTGTAGCTCTCAACGACATAATCGTGGACGAGCGCACCGACAATCTGGGCGTGCGCACCGTAGCGTTCAGCAAGGAGCATGGTTTCCAGCTCAATGGCGTGACGCGCAAGTTCAAGGGAGTGTGTCTGCATCACGACTTGGGTCCGCTTGGCGCCGCAGCCAATAAAGCGGCTCTTGCCCGCCAAATCAAGATAATGAAAGAAATGGGTGCCGATGCCATCCGCACCTCACACAATATGCCCTCATCATGGCAGATGGAGCTGTGCGACAGCCTCGGAATGATGGTGATGGCCGAGAGCTTCGACTGCTGGAAAGACCCGAAGGTGAAGAACGGCTACAACCGCTTCTGGGATGAGTGGTGGAAGAAGGATATCTACAACCTCATTATGAACCATCGCAACCACCCCTGCATCGTGCTTTGGAGCGTGGGCAACGAGATTCCCGAGCAGTGGAAGGAGGAAGGCGCAGAGCGATATGCCGCACTGGTGCGCTGGTGCCATATCCTTGACCCCACTCGCATGGTAACTTGCGGCATGGATAACCCCGATGCCGACATCAAATGCGGCTTCGCGCAACAAGCCGACGTGCCAGGCTTCAACTACCGCACACACCGCTACGAGGACTGCATAAAACTGCTGCCTCAAGGCTTTGTGCTGGGCAGCGAGACAGCCTCTACACTAAGCAGCCGCGGTGAGTATTTCTTCCCCGACACCTGCGCCACTATGCTTGCGCACGACAACGGACAGTGCTCAAGCTACGACACCGAATATTGCTGGTGGAGCAACCTCCCCGATGATGACTGGCGACTGCAAGACGACTTCGACTGGACAATAGGCGAGTTTGTGTGGACAGGTTTCGACTATCTCGGCGAGCCAACGCCCTATGACGCTTACTGGCCATCGCGTAGCAGCTACTTCGGCATTGTCGATCTCGCTGGTCTGCCCAAAGACCGCTATTACCTCTACCGCAGCCACTGGAACACTCAAAGCCACACCATTCACCTGCTGCCGCACTGGACATGGCCCGACCGCAAGGGCAAGGTGACACCAGTGTATTGCTACACCGATTACCCGACTGCCGAGCTCTTTGTCAACGGCAAGAGTCAGGGCAAGATAACCAAAGACCCAAGCACCCGCCTCGACCGCTATCGTCTGCGCTGGCGCGACGTGGTGTATGAGCCAGGCGAGATAAAGGTGGTGGTATATGACGAGAACGGTAAAAAAGCTGGAGAGAAGACCGTCAAGACCGCTGGTAAGCCTCACCGACTGCAACTCGACACCGATCGCTCTACTCTCCATGCCGACGGCAACGACCTTGCCTTCATCACCGTGAGCCTTATCGACAAGAACGGCACTCTGCTGCCTGATGCCGATGATGAGCTACAATTCTCGGTTGAGGGCTCTGGCACCTTCCGCGGCGTGTGCAACGGCGATGCAACCTCACTACATGTGATGACCGAGCCAGTGATGAAACTCTTCCACGGCCAACTGGTGGTGGTAGTGCAAGCCTCCAAAACCCCAGGCGACATCACCCTGCGAGTAAAAGGCAAGAAAGACTACCTGAACCGCACGATTAAGATAAGTGTTAAGGGTTAAGGGTTAAGGGTTATCGGTTATTGGTTAGGGGTTATTGGTTAGAATATCTAGAAATTCTAGATTCTCTAGAAAATCTAAATAAATTTTTAAATAATGAAGCATTTCAAGTTATTTGTTCTCTTTTTAGGGACGTTTTTGAGCGTTCAAGCGCAGGATTTCAACAAGCACTTTGTTGACTCCACACTGCGCATTGATTATATATTGAGTGGCGATGTTAATAGCCAGCACATCTCGCTCGAGGGCATGAGCCGCATGCCAGGATGGCACGGCAAGCACCAGCGGCTGACTGAGATTCCAGTGCATGGAGCCGCGACGATAGAAATGCGGCTTGCCGCCAGTGACGAGCTGATTTACCTGCATACCTTCAGCACCCTGTTCCAAGAGTGGCTCGACCTCGACGACGCACGCCTCGCCCCTAAAGCCTTTGAGTGTGTGGAGCTGCTGCCAATGCCCCGCGACTCGGTGGTGGTGACAGTGAATCTCTACAACCACCGCCATGAGGTGACAGCAACAATCAAGCATAAGGTCTATCCTAACGACCCCACGATAGTACACAAAGGCGAGACCGACGTGCCACAATATGTCATCCTCAACAAAGCGACTGACCCAGAGCGCGGCATCAACATCGCTTTTGTCGCCGAGGGATATACGCAGGAGCAGATGCAGGACTTCCTCGATGACTGCGACAAAGGCGTGGAGGGGCTGTTCGGCTTTGAGCCGTTCAAGGCGATGCGCGACCGCTTCAACGTGATTGCTGTGCT
>JAFZUL010000039.1 GCA_017618355.1 Muribaculaceae bacterium | reverse complement strand
TTTAGTTATTATTTTTGATGAAACAGATATTGGTAATGATGATATGCTTATTGCTTCTCTTGCTTCTAAAATCCTTTCAAAATCTATTGAAGAATAATGTTTTTAATGTTATAATGTGTTTAGTTTTTGAAAAATCAATCAACATTAACCATTTTTTTGTCCTTCCATCATGAAAAAATACCTTCTATCTCTGTTTTTGGCACTTTTGTGCTTAGTGTGTTGTCAAGCGCAGGATTTTGCTCAGTATAAGCAGAATCTCGACTGGCAGGTGTATAACTACCCGCAGGAGAAAATCCACGTGATGACCGATAAGCCTTATTACATCACTGGCGACACCATCTGGCTTCGTGCCTTTGTGGTCAATGCTGTAAATAACCAACCTGTTGATGCCAGCAAGTTTGTCTATGTGGAATTGATTAGCCCGATGAACACAGTGGATATGCGTGTCAAGATAAAGGAGCGTGACGGCGTGTTTAAGGGATATTTGCCTCTAGACCCGACTAAAGTAGCCGAAGGCGAATATACCCTCACTGCCTACACAATGTTCATGCAGAACCAGGGAGAGCAATACTTTTTCAAGAAGAAGGTGAAGATTACAAGTTCATTTGCCATCAAGCGCAAAATCGATTATGAGTTTGAATGGAAAAACCAGGGCAAGGACAATGAGAGCCTGAAAATAAACCTGCGTTACCTCGACAGCGAGACAGGGCAACCGTGTCCTTATAATTCGTTCAGTTACACTCTGCCAAACGGCAAGACTACCGAATGGAATGGCAGTGACCGCAACCTGAGCATTGAGGTGGAGCACAAGGATTTGCGCGACGGAGCAGTCTTTGTGCAATACGGCAACTACGGAAAGTACATCACTTTCCCGCCAAGCAGCACTACTTCCTACGATGTGAGCTTCTATCCCGAGGGCGGCTACCTTGTGCCTGGCATCGAGAATCGCATGACTTTCAAAGCAATGGACAGCAACGGCAGGTCAATTGACATCAAAGGCGACATCGTTGACGGCAACGGCAGTAAAGTGGCAAGCATCGCCACTACTCATGACGGCATGGGGCTAGCCACGTTCTCACCAGAAGCAGGGATAACCTATCATGCCATCTGCCAAAACGAGGATTTAGGAGAAAAGACTTTTGACTTGCCTCAAGTGAGAAATGATGCTACTGTGCTTCAAGTTAATCAAGATAACAAAACGTTAAGAATTGAGACAAAGGGCAGTCAGCAAAGCACAGCGATGATAGCAGTGCAGCAACGAGGCCAATTACTTGCAAGTGGTTTTGGTAGCGTGACTATATCTACCGATACCTTGCCGGCAGGTGTAGTTCAGGCTCTGCTAATGAATGAAAATGGCAGGATGTTAAGTGAAAGACTGTCCTTTATCGATGGGAAACAGTTGCCTAGCGCAAAACTCAATACTGACAAGAATGGTTACGAGAGTCGTGAACTTGTTCAAGCCAACATTGACTTAAGCGAATTTGATAGTGCCAGCGGCGATTTTGCTGTGAGTGTTACCGATAATCGCACAATCGTTCCCGACAGCACCGCATCAATTCTGACGAACCTGTTGCTCCAAAGTGACCTGCAAGGACACATCAACAACCCTGCTTGGTATTTCTCTGCTCCAAACCGTCAGCCAGAGCTCGACATGCTGATGATGACCCAGGGCTGGCGACGATATGATGTGCCTCATGCGCTAATTGGAAAAGGTGTTGCTCCACAATTCCCCATTGAGCAGGGGCAAGCGATGAGTGGCACAATTCGTACAGAATGGCGCAACAAACTAATGGAAAATGCTACAATTAAGGTAATTGCACCAGATATCCGCTATGCCGAGACCACTTTGAGCGATGCAAATGGTCAATGGATCATCGACAACATGTCGTTTCCCGACAGTGTGAAGTTTTTGGTTCAAGCCGAGAGCCCCAAAGGCTCAACATTGAGCAATCTTAAAATCGATGATGACAAGTTCCCATTTATTACATGTGTTTCTTTCACAAGACAACTTTTGAATCAAAACATAATTGATGAACAAGAAATAAGCTACATCAGCAATGAGAAAAATCGTTTGAGTTATATCAATGGAGTTGCAACTATTTTGCTTGACGAGGTTGTAGTCACCAAGAAAAAAACAAAGAATCCAGATAATGTCTATGAGCTTCTTTCTGTAAAAAGCTATGACTATCAGTTCTTTGAAAAAAGAGGTGTTAATTCCTTTGATAATGCCATACGTTATTTTGCTGGAATTGCCAAAAATAATAAGGGCTTATATAGCATGAGAGATAGGAATCAACTTGTTGGCATTATTGTTGACGGCGTTCCGCTAGAGACAGATGTCACCGGAAATACTGGCGCTGCAATGAATCGTAATGCAAAAAGAATGGCGGGGAGATTTCCATCAGCAGCAACTGTTATGGAATCGTCTATTGACAACACGTTCAACTATCTTATTCAAATGTATCCTTTCGATATAGTAAAGCAGATTGATTTTATACCAGGATATGCCGCAATAGCAATTGGTGGTGGGCGATATAAGGGCGGTATTATATGTATTACCACTAAAGATGGCAGTGAGAAAGTTACAAGAAAAACAGATTTTACCTTAAAGGTCGTTTCTCCTCTCGGCTTCCAAAAACCTGCCGAATTTTACGCTCCACGCTATGACACTGGCGACAACGGCATAGGCGAAGGAACTGACCTGCGCGAGACTCTATACTGGAATCCAAGCATCGTTATTGATAACAACAAGCTGGCTCACTTCAATTTCTACACCAACGATGCCGCTAGCACCAGTTACACCATCAACATTGAGGGTGTGACACAATCGGGCGAGATAATTCACGCCACCAAGAAGATAACTAAGAAATAATAATACACAAAAACACAAATGGTTATGAAAAAGTATTCTCTCTCTATAATTGCTTTATTAGCGTTTGTGGCGCTGTTGCCATCTTGTGATGACAACGACCTTGATAAGCGCCAAGTGCCCTTTACTGCCACGATGCCCGCTGATGATTTGTCTTCCTCACGACCTGGCAGCGTTATTAATGGTGTGCCAGCGGCCGACGGCTTCAATCTCAATGCGCAGTGGAAAAACGGCGATAAGATACAGATTTTTGTCCGTCAAGACGGCAGAGTGTATCAAGTCGAGAGTCCAGCCACCGTATATGACATAAGCAGCGATGGCAAAACCTGCTCATTCGATCTCGTGCTGCCCAAGTCGGTAAAACCCGACCGTGATTATGAAGTTATAGGTGTGACAGGAGTGGAAGCATATATTGATGGAGAGGATGTGATTGCCTTGTGCACAATGAAGCGGGTAGGCATTGACAGCAGCAACGCAACATTTCTGCCAATGTGGTTCACATCTAAGAAGGGCAGCAATCAAGCGAAGTTCCGCCACTTGTGCGCCTACGAGGTTCTTAATGTGAGAAACAACTCCGAATCGAGCATCACGTTCAGGCATGTAGGATATGATGTGCATACTCCGTGGTATAAGTATAGTGATAAAGTAGTTCTCACCAATAGTTCGCGATACGAAACTGGAGACGCTGGCCAAACCGATGCCGAGAGCAATGAAATTACGATAGCTTCTGGGGCAACAGGCACAATAGTGTCATGGTATATTCCAAGGTATGATATAACCGATGACATACCCGATGCTCCAATCGACAACGCCAGGTTTATGGCTGTTGTCAATGGCAACTTTGTTATTACCAACGACGCATTGACAGCATATAAAAATTTCGCGCGTGGCAATGCCTATTATATGGAAGCCAACTGGGATGGCTCGACTCTGTATTATTCCAATGAATTCTGTCCTGATGGAAATCATCCGCACATGATTGACCTTGGCTTGCCGTCAGGGACCAAGTGGGCGTGCTGTAATGTGGGAGCCAATAGCCCGGCAGAAGGTGGAAACTATTTCGCTTGGGGAGAGACAGCACCCAAGGAGGGATATTTATATTCTAACTACAAATGGTTCATTGGTGGTGACTACCATAAAATCACGAAGTACTGCTCAAATAGTGACTATGGCACTGTTGATAACATAGTAGGGCTTGAACTGGAGGACGATGCCGCATACGTGAATTGGGGACTAGAGTGGCGCATGCCAGAAACGGCTCAGTTTTCTGAACTGCATGAAAACTGCACAAGTGAGTGGACTACAGTTAATGGTATGGGTGGTTATCTTTTCAAGAGTAAAACAAACGACAGAGCAGTTTTCTTTCCTGCTGCAGGTTGGTACAACCCGTATGGTTTTCAGGAGCTGGAGACAGCTGGCAACTATTGGTCACGCTTTAATCTATACGCCTCATATCCTTATTACGCTTATGTCTTAGGATTCCGTTATGGTAATATGGGTGTTAATATTTTGGGAATTATAGGCAGACAAAACGGTTGTAGCGTTCGTGCTGTGCATGTTGCGCAAGAGTAATTACATTTCAATACATATTAAACCAACATCATTATGAAAAATTTTGCCTTATTATTCTTATTAATTGCCGTAGCGCTATTTACATCATGTGAAGATGATATTGCCAAGCGCCAAGCTGTGTTTACTGCCACAATACCAGCCGATGACTTGTCGTCCTCACGGCCTGGCAGCATAATTAATGGCGTGCCAGCTGCTGACGGGTACAATTTAAATGTCCAGTGGAAAGAAGGCGACAAGATACAGATTTTTGTACGTCAAGACGGAAAAGTATATCAAGCCGAGAGTCCGTCCACTGTTTCTGATATAAGCAGCGATGGCAAGACCTGCTCTTTCGAGCTCGTGCTGCCCAAGAAGGTCAACCGTGATAAAGACTATGAGATTATAGGCGTGACTGGGGTTGATGCCTATATCGATGGAGATGATATTATCGCCACTTGCACCCTGGCACGAGTGGGCATTGACAGCAATGGCAAACTTTCTTTTCCAATGTGGTTCACAACAAAAAAAGGCAGCAACCAAGCGAAGTTCCGCCACTTGTGTGCCTACGAGGTTCTTTTTGTGAACAACAGCTCTGAATCAAGTATCACGTTCAAGCACAAAGGATTTGAGGTAATGACTCCCTGGTACAAGTACAGCGACAAAATCTCGCTCACTGGCAATTATATTTCGGCAGGTCAGGGTGGTCAAACTGATGCCGAGAGCAAAGAAATAACTATACCTGCTGGCACAACGGGCACGATAGTGTCGTGGTATATTCCTGCCGATAATAATATCGGTGGCACAACCGAAGCCACAATCAACAATGCGAAGCTGAAAGCCGTTGTAAATGGCAATGCTGTAATCACCATTGATGCTTTGAGCTCAGCCAAAACATTAGTGCGTGGCAATGGTTATTATATGGAAGCCAATTGGGACGGCTCGACGCTATATTTCTCTAATGAGTTCTGTCCCGATGGGAATCATCCGCACATGATTGATCTTGGCTTGCCGTCAGGAACAAAGTGGGCGTGCTGTAATGTAGGCGCCAACAGCCCGGCAGAATGTGGAGACTATTTCGCATGGGGAGAAACCGCTCCCAAGTCGGCATATACAAAATACAGCTACAAGTGGTTCATCGGTGGTGACAACCATAATATCTCAAAATACTGCGGTAGCAGTGATTACGGCACTGTCGACGGTAGAATCGAACTCGAATTGGAAGATGATGCCGCCTACGTGAACTGGGGCACGCAGTGGCGAATGCCATCTTTGACTCAGCTTTACGAATTGTTTAACAACTGCACAAGTGAGTGGACAATAGTAAATGGCATGGGTGGATATCTTTTCAAGAGCAAAACAAACGACAAGGCGATTTTCTTTCCTGCTGTCGGTTGGGTCTATAATGGGATTCAGGGATTAGGAGAAGATGGCGAGTATTGGTTACGCACTTATTCTTATGATTATTGGCCTCACCAAGCTCATATCCTGGGTTTCCGTAATGGTGATAGTCTTACGAGTATGCTTACGGCTGCATATTATGCCCGACAATATGGTGCGAACGTTCGTGCTGTGCATTATGTTCCACAAGAGTAGGAGCAGTGACGAAGAAGACGAAGAAGACGATGCAACTGATTCATGTAAGGCGTTATTATGTAGCGTTATTGTCCCAATGCTTCCCGATTTTCGTTCATCTAATCAGTTTCAATAACAGCGATTATGATAATTTCACGCAAATGCGCCATTCTACATCACAGTGAGCAAAACGGGAATTGGTATGTGGCCTTTAATCGTATAGAGGATGTAGCTGGTATAGGTGCTGCGGCCACGATATATGTGATTTCCAGTTATGGTGTAGAGAATATCGCTGGTGTAAGTGCTGCGGCCTTCATAAAGATGCTTGCCGTCCCATGTGCACATAATATCACTTGTGTAGCTACTGCGGCCGTTATAGAGATATCTGCCGTCCCAAGTCCACACGATGTCGCTGCTATAGGTGCTACGGCCCGAATAGAGATATTTTCCATCCCAAGTATAGAGTATATCGCTTGTGTAAGTGCTGTTTCCGCGATACAGATGCTTTCCATCCCAAGTGGCAATAATGTCGCTGGTATAGGTGCTACGACCACGATAAATGTGTGAGACTGCATTAACCTGCATGGATAATGCAATCAGTGCCATCAGTAACAACAATGTCCTCTTCATGATTCCTGTTTTTTATCTTGTTCTTTGAATGTAATGGTGCGGTTGTATATATAATTGGCTATGGTGTAAACCACCATCGAGATTACCATAACGATATTCTGACCAGCATTCTTCATTGGCAAGAATGGTATGATATCTTCAGGCAGGTTCTTCCAGCCAAGTCCTTCAAGCAAGAACAGACTCACACCACCCTGCAGGAGCCAGCAGATGACGAATCCGCATCCAAAGAGCAAGGCCTCGCGCTTGATGTTGGTTCCAGTCTTGAAGACCCACTGCCTGTTCCAGATGAAGCTATTGATAACACCAAGCACATAACCTATGATGTTAGCAGCGCCGTATGGCACATTAAGCCAAGTGTTTAGCAGGTAGAATGATATTGCAGTGATAAGTGTGTTCATCACACCTATCACGCCATATTTCATGAGCTGAATTATTGTTTTCTTAGCCGCGTCTTTAGTAATCATTTTTGCTAACTGTTTATTTAGGTTTTTCAGGTAATCTAATTCTTGCTTGGACTAATGGTTATGCCTATATCTACCACATCTTTAACGACATCGCAGTTAGTCATCGTCTGCCACACCACAATCGAGTTGACATCTGTGGGTTTTATGCCTTGCGCAACTACTATGCTTGCCTGGTAAAGCGCCCCGAATCCAGAGCCTTTCCAGTTTCCATAGCTGTCGCTGAGCTCAAAATCCACATCTTTGCGATGGATAACTTTCACGCTGTCAACCATATCAACCGCTAAACTTAAATTGCTGAATTGATAAGAATTGTTATGTCGAATGGACAGTTGAATGTCGTAAGTGAGCGAGGAATCGGCATATTCGGGTGTGAACTTTATGGGTAAGTCCTTGCTCCAGCCCTCGCTTGGAAGCGTCTTGAATTGTGCCGTAGTGTCTTGCTTGAACGAACATGCATTCAAGCAAGACAGGACACTAATCAGAGTGACTGCAACAGCAATCATCGACCTTGACGATATTTTGCTTATAGTAGTCACCGTTATCTAATGATGCCTATTGGTCTCGTTGCGATTAAAGCCACGTTTCCCTTGCTTTCGCCTTGAATCGAAGTTCGAGGGCCTGTTGCCATTGGCGGCCTCAACACCATTGAAACGCCGGCGGTCTTGGTCACGAGGTGCACGGCTCTTGCCGTTGCCTTCACCAGAATTCTGAGAATCTTTCGCAGCCTCGCGAGCTGGCTTACCAGCTTGCGGCTTGGAACGGTTCTTCTTTTTCTTCTTTTTCTTGGCATTGTCAAATCGGCTGATGCTGTCTTGACCCACCAAGTCGCCGTAGGCGCTGAGCTTAATGCCAGCGTCATTTTCAGAATCTTGCAAGCGCTCGGGCTTTATGCCTTGCTTGTTAAGCACTATCACTTCATTCACTCTCTCGGGCGAGATGGTCACTAAGTCGGTAGGCACGCCCTTCTCGGTAGAATAAGACATCTCCCCTTTCAAGATGTCGGTCTTGAAATGGTAGTAAGTCTTATCTTTGGTCTCAAGCGCAATTTCTCGCTTAGGCAGTGATTTCGACGCCTCAACATAGGTGTCAACCTCAAAGTTGATGCAGCATTTGAGCTTAGCGCACTGTCCAGCAAGCTTTTGTGGGTTGAGCGACACTTCTTGATAACGGGCAGCACTAGTTGCCACCGACACAAAAGTGCTCATCCAGCTAGCGCAGCACAATGGTCGTCCGCATGGGCCTATGCCGCCTATGCGACCAGCCTCCTGACGCGCACCAATCTGCTTCATCTCCACACGAATCTTGAACACCTCAGCAAGCACCTTGATAAGCTGGCGGAAATCGACACGCCCATCGGCGATATAATAGAAAATCGCCTTGTTGCCGTCGCCCTGATACTCCACGTCGCCAATCTTCATCTCCAGACCAAGGTCCTTGGCAATCTGGCGAGAGCGAATCATGGTGTCAATCTCCTTCGCCTTGGCATGCTCAAAGCGTTCCAGGTCGGCAGGCTTGGCTTTGCGGAACACGCGCAATATCTCAGCATCAGGGCGCAGGCGGGTGCGTTTCATCTGCAACTTAACCAGGTTGCCAGTGAGAGCCACCGTGCCAATGTCATGCCCAGGGTTGGCCTCCACCGCCACCACGTCGCCCTGCTTGAGATTTAGATGCGCCGAGTTGCGGTAATACCCCCTTCGGGTGTTCTTGAAGTGGACCTCTACTATGTCGAAGTCGTTCTTCCCGCCAGGCACATCGGCAAGCCAGTTGTAGCTGTCGAGATTGCAACGCGTGTTGCAGTCGCCGCAGCCACACTTGCCACACTCCACGCACTGGCTGGTGCTGGGATGCTCCTGTGAAGTTGTAACTTGATTTTTAATGTCGTCCATGACTCATGGCATTATTTTGCGAAGCTCACGGCACGTGTCTCACGAATCACGGTGATGCGCACCTGTCCTGGATAAGTCATCTCATCCTGAATCTTCTGTGCTATCTCGGTCGAGAGTTTCTCGGTCTCCTGGTCGCTGATCTTGTCGGCGCCAACTATCACGCGCAGCTCGCGACCTGCCTGAATGGCATAGGTCTTGACAACGCCAGGATAAGACATTGCCAGACGCTCAAGGTCGTTAAGACGCTTGATATAGGCCTCCACCACTTCGCGACGGGCACCAGGTCGGGCGCCAGAGATGGCGTCGCACACCTGCACGATTGGAGCATAAAGGCTGGTGGCCTCCTCCTCATCGTGGTGGGCGCCAATGGCATTGCAGATGTCGGCTTTCTCCTTAAATTTCTCGGCGAGCTTCATACCCAGCTGTGCATGTGGCAGTTCGGGTTCGTCATCGGGCACCTTGCCTATATCATGCAACAGACCAGCGCGACGGGCCTTCTTGGGGTTCAGACCCAACTCGCTTGCCATTACGGCACACAGATTGGCAGTCTCACGAGAGTGCTGGAGCAAGTTCTGACCATAGCTCGAGCGGTATTTCATCTTACCGATGAGCCTGATGAGCTCAGGATGCAAGCCGTGGATACCCATGTCAATTGCAGTGCGCTTACCTGTCTCAATAATCTCATCCTCAACCTGACGGCGCACCTTAGCTACAACCTCCTCGATGCGGGCGGGGTGTATGCGACCGTCGGCAACAAGCTGATGCAGTGCCAAGCGGGCTATCTCGCGGCGCACAGGGTCAAAGCTCGAGAGCACGATAGCCTCAGGAGTGTCGTCAACAATAATCTCGATGCCTGTCGCAGCCTCAAGAGCACGGATATTGCGGCCCTCGCGGCCAATGATGCGGCCCTTCATCTCATCGTTGTCGATGTGGAACACCGTAACGGCATTCTCTATGGCAGTCTCGGTGGCAACACGTTGAATTGTCGCAACCACAATGCGCTTAGCCTCCTTGTTGGCGGTAAGCTTAGCGTCGTCCATAATATCGTTGATGTAGCTGGCGGCAGCGGTCTTTGCTTCGTCCTTGAGCGACTCAACGAGTTTCTCTTTGGCTTCCTCGGCCGAGAGACCACTCACATGCTCAAGGGTGTCGCGCACCTTCATCTCCATCTTGTCAACCTCTTTCTTGCGGTCCTCAAGCACAGCAAGTTGATTGTCGAGATTTATCTTCAGGTTGTCGGTCTCGGTCTTCTTGCGCTGTAGCTCTTGCTGCTGTTGATTCAGCTGAATCTCACGCTGTTTGAGCTTAGCCTCACTCGACTGCACCTTGGCAAGGCGGGCATTGGCCTGCTTCTCGCTCTCGCTGGTGATAGCAAGGCTCTCTTCCTTGCCCTTTATCACTGCGTCATTCCTGAGTTTTTCAGCTTCAATTTTTGCTTTCTCCACAATCGTGTTGGCTTGTGATTTCGCACTTCGCTTAGAAAATATGCTTGCCACTATAGCACCAATAATAAATGCCACGACTGCGATTAAAATATAAATAACTATGTCCATTGATTAAAATAAAATTTATATAAATAAAAAAGCACCGCTCGTCGCAAAGCACTTACCCTCAGCGAGGTGTGTGCTTGCGCAAGAAGTGCAGGAACCTGTTAATTTGCAATATATTCAAGTGCTCACAACGCCACTTTTATGGCGAGAAGCACATAACTTATATTTTCACCACCACATCATTGAGCTGCTGCTCAAAGTCGGTGAGATACTTGTTCACAGCGACATTTTGATTATAGGCCTTGGAATAAAGCCTTGCAAACTGGAACGCAACCATAGCCATGACTCGCTTTGACGCATCATCGCCGTCAAAGCGCTTAATCCACTTGTTCCACAAGGTGTTAACAAGCTTCTCGGCTTCGCGATAATTAGCCTCCTCATCACGAGGAATGGTGAGCGCTGTAGGCTCAACATCGGCTAATCTTATCATTATATTTAGGTTGTTGTCGTCTTTTGCCATAATCGTGCATCATTCATTAAGTTGAGCGATGCATTTGTCAATGTCCCGCACTAAAGTGGAGATTGTGGTCCTGGCGTTTTCCACATCTCTGAGATCAGGAGTTACCACTCGAGCCAGCTTCAAATACTCATTTTCTTGTTGCAATAGCTCATTGGCTCTCTTCATTTTCTCTATCTCTTCAACAAGTTGCTCCTTTTCGCTGGCCAGATCCGCATTAGCAGCCTCAAGGGCGTGGTATTTTTCAACTAAGATATTGCTCTTGTTGATAATTCGTTCCAGCGTCTGTTGCAACTCATTTGCCATAGTTCTCCAATAATTTGACAAAATTACAAAAAAAATCGCTACTACAACGCAGTTTAAGTCTTTTTTTATATAATTTTATTAAAAAAACTATTTAATTGAATTATGAACCATAAAAAACTATTATTTTTGTGATATGTTACAATATATAGTCAGCGGCAACAATGCCCAGGAAATAATCAGCACAGCGACCAATGCGCTCAACAATGGTTGCCAATGGATAAGGCTCGACTTGAAGGGAATTGACTCGGCCGAGATTGAATCAACAGTAAAAACTCTGCAAGAGAAATGCAACGACCTAGAAGCATTTCTCTCGCTGGAAAACGATGTTGAAAATGCCACAACAATGAAGGTTGGTGGCGTTCACTTAGGCAATGATAGTAAAATCACCGCTGTCGATGCCCGCAAGCGGCTCGGTGAGGAGACGATTATCGGCATAACGGTGGCCGAAGCAGCCGATGTGCCCTCCATTCCGCGCACCGCCATCGACTATATTGCTGTTACCAATGATGACCTCGACAACTGCCGCAAAGTAGTAGAGCAGATGAAAGCCACAGGACTTGAAGAGCCGGTAGTAGCGCCCTACTCCCATTCCACACCCCTCAAAACACTGATGTCCACTGGCATCAACGGCATCGCAGTGAACCAAAGCAACACCCCTGTTACAATGTTGCCACAACTTCTCAAGGAGCTGAACGCACTTTTTGAGCAACGCCTAAACGACTTATAGAAATCCCATTACAAAAAATAAGACGGGAAACCCTGCAAAGAGTTTCCCGTCTTAATTGCATCGTCGCCACACTCTACCCGCAGCGGGAAGTTCCGCAGTTGGTGCAGATGAGGCAGCCTTCTTGATAAACGAGGCTTTCCTGGCCGCAGTTGGGGCAAGTCTGTCCGCTGAGTTTGGTGCCGTTTGGCAAGTATTTCTTCAGCGCTCTCTCCACACCCATCTTCCAGGTGTTAATGCTCTTGTTGTCGAGTTCGAGGCTCGTTACGAGCTTGAGCACCTGCTCAATAGGCATTCCATAGCGCAGAACGCCCGAAATCAGCTTGGCATAATTCCAGAACTCGGGATTGAACTTTTCGCTCAACCCCTCGATGGTGGTCTTGAAGCCGCGCTTGTTGATGAACTGGAAGTCGTAGCGTTTCTCGCCATTCTCGTTTACCGCCTTGATAATCTTACCCTTAGAAACTGATTTAGGGCAGAAGATGCCTTCCTCGTCATCGGCAATACCAGTGAAGATTTCGTAAGGGCGATTGTCAATCAAGCCAATGAAGGCAATCCACTTCTCCTTGTTGTTCTGGAAGCGAACCACATCGGCCTCAAGCTCCACAGGGCGCTTGAGGATATGCTCCTCCTCGGCCATGTAGTGAGCTTTTTTCTCGTCTTTCTTCTTTTTGTTTTTGCCATCGCCGGCAAGCGAAATCAGCACACCACTTCGAGAACCGTCACGATAAACAGTGCAACCCTTGCAGCCTGAGCGCCAAGCCTCTACATAAAGCTTGCCAACCATCTCCTCGCTGATGTCGTTGGGAAGATTGATGGTTACACTGATGCTATGGTCAACCCACTTCTGCACAGCGCCTTGCATCTTCACCTTGTTGAGCCAGTCAACATCGTTGCTGGTGGCTTTGTAGTAAGGCGAACGCTTAACAAGATCGTCGATTTGCTCTTGGCTGTAGTCATCACGCACCTCTAAGCCGTTGGTCTGCATCCAAGTGATGAACTTGTGGTGATAGACGATATACTCCTCAAACGAATCGCCTGACTCATCAACATAATCTACCCTCACGTCCTTGTCGCTGGGATTAACCTTGCGACGACGCTTATACACAGGCAAGAACACAGGCTCGATACCTGAGGTGGTCTGGGTCAAAATACTCGTTGTGCCAGTAGGCGCGATGGTGAGGCAAGCGATGTTGCGGCGGCCATATTTCACCATGAGGTCATACAACTCGGGGTCGGCCTCCTTGATGCGCTGAATGTAGGGGTTGCTCTCCTCGCGCTTAGGGTCATAAATCTCAAACGCGCCACGCTCGCGAGCCATTTCCACCGACGAGCGATAAGCGGCAAGAGCCAATGCCTTGTGTACAGATACCGAGAACTCAGTAGCCTCAGGAGTGCCGTAAGTGAGTCCCATAGCGGCTATCATATCGCCTTCGGCAGTGGTGCCAACACCAGTGCGGCGACCCTTCAAGGTCTTGTTGCGAATCTTAGTCCAAAGGTTTAACTCTGTCTGCTTAACCTCCTCAGTTTCAGGGTCAGACTTAATCTTTGCAAGTATCGCCTCAATTTTCTCCATCTCCAAGTCGATGATGTCGTCCATCATGCGCTGGGTATAGCCTATGTGCTCCTTGAAAAGGTCGAAATCAAAGTAAGCGTCCTTAGTGAATGGGTTCACCACATAGCTGTAAAGGTTCACAGCTATCAGGCGGCAACTGTCGTATGGGCACAGAGGAATCTCTCCGCAGGGGTTGGTCGAAATGGTGCGGAAGCCGAGGTCGGCATAGCAGTCGGGAACCGCCTCACGAGTGATGGTGTCCCAGAACAGCACGCCAGGCTCAGCACTCTTCCATGCGTTGTGCACGATTTTGTTCCAAAGTTTCTGCGCGTCAATCTTCTTGGTGTAAATAGGCTCATCCGAATCGATGGGATACTGCTGAGTGTATTCTGTGCCATCTACGGCAGCCTGCATGAAGGCGTCGTCAATGCGAACCGACACATTCGCGCCAGTAACCTTTCCTTCCACCATCTTGGCATCGATAAACGACTCACTGTCAGGATGCTTAATGCTAACTGTAAGCATCAAAGCGCCACGACGGCCGTCTTGAGCCACCTCTCGGGTTGAGTTGCTGTAGCGCTCCATGAAAGGCACCAGGCCTGTAGATGTCAACGCCGAGTTCTTAACTGGCGAGCCAAGGGGGCGAATGTGAGACAAGTCATGCCCCACTCCGCCACGGCGCTTCATAAGCTGCACCTGTTCCTCGTCAATCTTGATGATGCCGCCGTAAGAGTCGGGCTGGCCGTCAAGACCTATCACAAAGCAGTTGCTCAATGACCCAACCTGGAAATTATTTCCAATGCCAGCCATGGGACTGCCCTGCGGCACGATGTAACGGAAGTTCTTGAGCAAGTCAAAGATTTTCTCCTCGCTCATGGGGTTAGGATACTTCTTCTCTATTCTCGCTATCTCGCTGGCGATGCGGTGGTGCATATCGTCGGGGGTATGCTCATATAGGTGACCGAAAGAGTCTTTAAGGGCATACTTCGTCGCCCACACTCTCGCGGCCAGTTCATCGCCTTTAAAGTAATCTAACGAGGCATGATAAGCCTCGTCGTAGGTGTAAGTTCTTTTTTCCACTGTATTTTATGTATTAGTTTTTTTATTTGCAATTAGCGTGCAAAATTACGCACAATAACAATTTCAAAAAACACTTGTTAATAACTTTACAGGCAAAAGTTATCAACAACCCCCTTACCACTTTTCGGTAAAGCTGCTACGACCCTGATAATCGACAGATCCTAATTTCTTGAGCCAATTAATGATATAGTCGCTGGTGGTTACTGTGCCGCGCTCACCTTGGTCTTGACGTGGAGAGTCGGCTACCGATGCCAAGTAGTTATTGGTCACGACACGATATTTTTTCTTCATGTCGAGTTTCTTGCCATTGGTGTCAAATAGTTCGAGCTTCTTGATTTCGACTTTCGAAGCATCGGTATAAGTCACCACAGCAGTGCATCCACTAGTTATTGGGAAACGGTTGCGGTCGGCCTTGAATGCGGCAATCAGAAAATCGCTGAGTTCCTTGCCAGTAAGATTCATTACCACAGTAGTGTTCAGGAACGGGTCAAGATTAAGGATATCCTTTACGGTGATGGGGCCCGCGGGAAAAGTGTCATAACGCACGCCGCCATAGTTCTCGATGGCGATGTCGCACTCGAGTTCGCTCTTCCATGCGTCACACATCATCACGCCAAGGGCATCATAGGTTGTGATATCGGTAGCGAAATAACCAACTACGCGCTCCATCTCGGGGCTGTTCTTGAAATGCTTGAGCAGGGCATCGGCAGCATCGTTAGTGCCACTGAAATTCTTCAAGAAGATATTCTCGGTCTTCTTACTCACCACATTGCCGCCTTCTACTTCAATGGTGGTAAGCGCCACACGTGGCAGCTGATAGCCGTTCTGATTGATAAGCACGCCGTTATGCAGCTCACCGCCTTCGAGTTGAGTGTGAGTGTGGCTGCTAATTATCATGTCATAATAAGGGAACTTATTGGCCAACTCCACATCATTCTCATAACCGACATGCGTTAGCAGGATATTCACATCGCACTGCTCAGTGAGCCATTTGTACTGGGGAATCACCTCCTCGGGCTGACTGAACGACAGACCTTTAACATTGTCGGGGTGGGTATCGGGAATGCCTAAAGTCCCCACCTGGGTGATACCCAGCACGCCCACTTTCACGCCGTTGACGTCAAACACCTGATAAGGCACCACTTTTATACCAGTCTCCTCAGGACAGGTGATGTTTGCAGCAAGGTATCTGAAATTTGACAAGGCTGTCATTTTTGCCAGGCCATCCACTTTTGAGTCATATTCGTGATTTCCCAATGCCGAAGCGTCAAAGCCAATGAGGTTCATAAACGAAATCATTGGGTAAGACTCTGGCACATAGAGATCGTTGTAGGGGTTGCCAGTGCGGTTGTCACCGGCTGAGATAACAAGCAATCCAGGGTCGATGGCACGCAGACTATCAACGATAGCCGCTAGCTTAGGCATCTTCTCAATCGCCGCGTGCATGTCGTTGGTTGATAAAATTCTCACTGTCTCGCCATAAGAAATGCTCATCAGCGAAAACACAAGAAGACTTACAATTGTCAAAAAAATCTTTTTCATAATTTTATAGGTTGATTATTTTTATACTTTGGTTATCAGCGAGAGGTGCCGCATGGTCAAGCTGATGGCCATAGCGGTCGGTCACCTGCAACGTAGGCACAATACTAAGTTCCAAATGGTTACGCACAGCATAGCGAAGCAAGACATCGCCAACCGTTGCTCCACGAAATATCCTGATTCGGCAATTATTCACTCTCACTGTCATTGCAATATATAAAATATGGTGAAACTTTTCTAGTTTTTTTGCAGTCGCAAAATTACAAAAAGTTTAATACTTTAACCATTTTCTCTCAACAAAAATGTTGTAAATTTGCAAAAAAATTACACTAATGGACCTGAAATATTTCTTTAACCGTGCAACTGTGAGAGAATATAGCTCACAAGATATTGACAACAACGTTCTTAACGAGATGATTGAGGCGGCAAGCCATGCGCCCACCACAGGCGGCATGCAGCTCTATAGCGTGTTGGTGACAAGAGACAGGGCGATGAAAGAGAAGCTTGCTCCATGCCATTTCAACCAGCCAATGGTGACTAATGCGCCTGTAGTGCTCACATTTTGTGCTGACTTCAACCGCTTCGTTACTTGGTGCGAAGCCTCTAATGCTGAGCCAGGATATGACAACTTCCAGTCGCTCATGGCGGCAATCCTAGATGTCACCATCTTCGCCCAGCAGTTCAACACCATTGCCGAAATGAACGGCCTAGGCTGCTGCTATCTGGGAACTACCACTTACAACGCCCAAGAGATAGCCGAAGTGCTGCATCTCCCCCACCGCGTTGTGCCTATAATCACCCTCACCGTTGGATATCCTGCTAAGAATGAGCAGTTCAAGACCGACCGCTTGCCGCTTGAGGGCATTATCCACCAAGAGCTATACCACGAGCTGAGCGCCAAAGAGGTGAAGAAAATCTATCGCCACAAAGAATCGCTCGACGTAAACAAAGCCTTCGTAAAGGAGAACAACAAACAAACCCTAGCCCAAGTCTTCACCGACATACGATACCCACGCGAGTCAAACGAACTCTTCTCCAAGAAATTTCTTGATTTCCTTAGAGCCCAAAATTACTTGTAAAAAAATCCCCAACGATTTTCTCGTCAGGGATTTAGACAAATTAGGCGGCGCCTCGGCAATAAAAATGAAAAACTTCGCTTTTCATTTTGTTCTGCTCTCGGCTTGCACTAATTTTGCAAGCTGTAAAAAAGGTTTGAATAAAATGAGACACACGTCTCACATAGTGGCGGCCTTTTAACTGGCCACCTTTACTTTCCGCCTTGCTCGTAGTAGAGGGTGCAGGAAGTTTGGTCGCACATCTCAGGTGAGCCAAAATACTGAATTGGACCTGGATAGATGTAGCAAGTCTCCTTTGCCCAGAGCTCGCGACTGTTAGCAAACACCTGGAAGGGCTTGCCATTAAGGTCAACGAGCGCTTTCTTGATAACAGGCTTCTGCTTGCCGTTGCGGTGCTCCATGTTCATCATCATTGTGATGGGAATACCTCCAGCCTCTCACTCGGTAGCGGGCTTGGCAAGATGACGAATCGATGACATATAGCCAGTAGCGCCAGCATTGATAAGCATAGTAGCGTTGTAACCAAGAGCGTAGCAGTAGTCAGCGTCGAAGTTTGATGGGTCGGCGCAACGTCCTTCGTAACCGAAGAAGTGGTGCTGAGTCTTGAACTTGCCCACAAAGCGACCTTCGTCTTTCATCTTCTGGAGCTTCTTGGCTACCATCTCGCTGAGCAGCTTCTCGGTCTCGATGAGCGACAGCTGCACGTTGCCGTGAGGATCGCGGTCGAGGGTGAGCTGACGTGCCACTGTGGGTGGCAAGGTCTCAAAGCGTTGCTTGTTCTCAGGAGTCAGCTTAGAAAGCACGAATGCACGCTGGTCGTCAAGATGCAGCTTCGAGAAGTTGGGGTTCTCGGCGAGGATATCGTTGAGCTCGTCGATGAGCTTCTTCATGGCAGGCATAAACTCCACGAGACCCTCGGGAATAAGCACGGTGCCATAGTTCTTGCCCTTTGCGGCGCGAGCTGCTACCACACGAGCAATGTCGTTTACAACATCGTCGAGATACATGTTCTTGGCAGCCACTTCCTCACCAATGACGCAGTAGTTAGGCTGAGTCTGAAGAGCGCACTCCAAAGCGATGTGCGATGCCGAGCGGCCCATGAGCTTGATGAAGTGCCAGTATTTCTTGGCACTGTTGCAATCGCGCTCCACGTTACCGATAAGCTCGCTGTAGAGCTTGGTGGCGGTATCGAAACCAAAGGAAATCTCCACCTTCTCGTTCTTGAGGTCACCGTCGATGGTCTTGGGCACGCCAATCACCTGAACAGGAACATTCTTGGCTTTGTAATACTCGGCGAGAACGGCGGCGTTGGTGTTGCTGTCGTCACCACCAATTATCACGATAGCCTTGATGTTAAGCTTGTTGATAATCTCCAAACCTTTCTCAAACTGCTCTTGTTTCTCGAGTTTGGTTCGACCTGAGCCAATCATGTCAAAGCCGCCGCAGTTGCGATATTCATCGATGATTTCACGGGTAAGCTCCTTGTAATCGTGGTCAATAAGACCCTCAGGCCCCATCAAGAAGCCATAGAGACGGCTGTTTTCGTTGATAGCCTTGATGCCGTCGAATATACCACAAATAACGTTGTGGCCGCCAGGAGCCTGACCACCAGAAAGTATTACGCCAACGTTGCACACCTCATCGCTGTGCATGCTAGTGGCTTTCTCATCCTTTACAAAAGTAATCTCGGGAAGACCATAGGTGTTGGGGAACAACGCCTTGATTTCCTCTTGATTACCGGCCGACTCAGTTGCTGCGCCCTCAACAGCCTTCACTGGACCCTGCAAAGCGGCAGGAAGTTTGGGCTGGTAAGACGAACGCAACTGTTGAAGAATACTTTTCTGCTTAAATTTTAGAATATCCATATTATTACCCTATTAAATGTTTTTTAAGTGTTTCCTTATTTTTTTGCAAAGTAATAAAATAATGTCTTTTTATGCAATAAGAAAATATATAAAAAATCTTTATAAGGCTGGTTTACCGATTGCATAACACTTTTTTAAAAATACGAATTATTGAGATTTAAAGATAAATCAAGCGTCGCCTCGGCAATAAAAATGAAAAATATTGCTTTTCATTTTGTATTTCTCTCAGCTTACACTAATTTTGCCACATCATTTGAAAAGCAGTATATGGAAGACTACCCACAACCACTAAAAGAACGCACTGAGCAGAGCCTGTTTTGGAGCATGCTGAACAACGGCACGCTGCAGGTGCTGAACATACTCTTTGGCGTGGTATTAGCACGTCTTCTAACACCTGGCGATTATGGCATCGTGGGGGTGCTCACCATTTTCTCGCTCATCGCCGGCAACTTGCAAAGCAGCGGTTTCACTCAGGCATTAATCAACTTAAAGCCGCCAAAACCTGAAGACTACAACTCTGTTTTCTGGTTCAATGTTATAGCAAGTGTTATTCTTTATGCCATCCTATGGTTTTGTGCGCCACTGATTGCCGACTTCTTTCATCAACCAGTGCTGGTTGATGTGTCGAGGTTTATATTCCTTGCCTTCTTGATTTCTTCTTTAGGCATTGCACATGGCGGCTATATGCTAAAGAACATGATGAACCGTGAGATTGCTATCATCAATCTTATAGCCTTGCTCTGTTCTGGCTGCACTGGCATAGTGCTGGCGTTCAACGGATATGCCTACTGGAGTCTTGCCTGGCAACAGGTCGTTTATATCATCGTGCTCAACTTAGGCAGATACTATTTCGTGAAATGGCGTCCATCATGGAAGATTGATTTTGGACCAGTGAAACGGATGTTTGGCTTCGCTGTCAATATCCTCTTCACCAACATCATCAACACCTTGAGCGGACAGATTCTCACTTTCATTTTCGGGCGTTTCTTCCCTATCGCACAAGTAGGCAACTTCTCGCAGGCCAACAAATGGAACACACAGGCAAATACCTTCGTTAGCGGCACAATGGGTCAAGTGGCACAACCGGTGCTTGTGAATGTAGATAACGACAAAGACCGACAAAAGCGTGTCTTCCGAAAGATGATTCGCTTTACAGCCTTTTTAGCTTTCCCAGTGATGCTCGGGTTGGCATTTGTTGCTAAGGAGTTTGTTGAGGTGGTGCTTGGAGCAAAGTGGATAGAATGTATCCCTCTGCTGCAAGTGCTATGTGTTGCTGGCGCATTTATGCCATTATACACGGTTTATCAGCATCTAGCCATTGGATGCAAGCGCAGCGACCTGTATCTGTGGTGTAACGTAGGGCAGATAGTGTTGCAAATTGGCATAATTTTGCTTTGTTACTACCTGTTCTCCAAGTCTATCATTGTGGTGGTCACTGTTTATTCTGTCTTTATGATTTTGTGGCTTGCAGCATGGCAAATAGTGGCAAAGCATCTAATCAACCTTAAATGGCTAGAGGCGATTCTCGACATAGCGCCATTCTTGGTGATTACTATAGTTGTGTTTGCCCTCACCCACCTCGCCACATTCTGGATTGAGAACAACATTATTCTTCTCATATCCAAAGTTATAGTGGGCGCAGCCTTATACATAGCCGTGATGAAACTAGCAAACGTGAAAATCTTCGCCGAGTGCTGGGAATTTATGAGAAAGAAATTCAAACGACAACAAACATGAAACGCATTACCGACATAAATGAGCTGCGCTCAATACAGATGGCGATCCTCGACTCCATCCACGAGTTCTGCCAGCAAGAGGGCATTACCTATTTCCTCTCGAGCGGCACGCTGATTGGTGCGGTCCGACACAAGGGCTATATTCCTTGGGATGACGACATCGACCTATACATGCCACGCGAGAGTTATGAGCGATTCATCAACTCTTACACGTGTCCATCAGGAAGATATCGTGTAATCAATCCCCACTCTGAGCCAAACTACTACTACACCTTTGCCAAAGTGGTCGATACCACTACCCTAATGGTTGAGACCGAGACTCCTGGCTATGAGATTGGCGTTTACATTGACATCTTTCCTATTGATTACATCAGCGATGACCCAAAGGAAAGAGAAAAGGTATTTAAGCGCAAACACCTGTTATACAAAATCAGACGATGCAAAATTTCGCACAACAACCCACTGTATTCCAAGATGGCTTATATCGTCTATAAGTACTGGCCTCGCTCGCTCAGAAGCCTAAATAATGAGATAGAACGCCTTATCACCAGCTGCAAAAAGTCATCTTTAGTTTGCAACCTCACCGAGGCTGGTCCAGGCATTGAATCATGCTTCCCTGCAAGTTGCATCGCCAGCGACGTGGACATCGAGTTTGAAGGAAAAATATATAAAACAATGGTGGGATATAAAGAATTTCTCACCAAGACCTACGGCGACTACATGACATTGCCGCCAGTAGAGAAACGTGTCCAGCACGATTTTGAGGCTTATTGGCTCTGAGCAATCATTTTCATACCCCATTGATAAACCTCGTCAATAACCGGAGTTGAAAAGTTATTCTCTCTTGCCACTTTCACAATCGAACTCAGTCCATATGGAAAATCTTCTGTAAAATAGCGGCTGTTGAAGTCGGGTTCATAACCATCATTATCATTTCCAATCATAGGGGCTGTTAAAGATTTGAATGCAGGAATCGAAGCGAGTTTATCACGAAGTGATTGCTCGTCATGACTTTCATAATAGTTGAGAACATTAGGAATCGCGCCTTCAGCAACTGGAAGCAATTTGAGCAATGCTTGAAATTCTCTGTCCATCTCAATGTAATAATGCGCGGCCTCTATGGTCCAATCTGCATAGAACATCGAACATCTGTCGTATCTCACTCCAGGTTTCCAGTCTTTCCATAAAGTGTAGATGCGAGATGTGTGAAGCAGCGGATTACTATTGGTAAGACTCACCTCGTAATGACTATTGAGCAATTTTACGGGGACGTGGAAAATTTGCTCTAGTAAAGTCACTAAATCACGCTTCTTGTCGTCTGAAGTATTCTCAATCGCAACACTAAGACTTGGTTTATAACCCAGCAGACTTGCACTCTTGCCGTATTCCTTAGTTCGAGCGATAAAAGGCACTCGCTGGAAACCAAAAACAGGAATATCGGAGGGCAAGACCTCACCTGCCATGAAGAAAAAGCCTGTGCTTGACACCACTGTCCCAACAAAAGTAGAAGCGCATAAATATGGAGAGATTTGTTGCAGCACATCTTTGATGGCGAAACCAGGCAAGCATAGCAATACAACGTCGGCATTTGGCACCACTATTGAAGGGGCATCGGTTATGCATGACAGTTCCCCATGATAATGGTAATTGTTCAAATCGATAACATCAATCGACTGACACCATTTCTCAGGATGACGTGTCAAGACACTAACATTGTAATTATCTTGCGAAGCCACAAAGCCAGCTATCGTGTGACCAAGCGAGCCTCCACCGCAAATGCAGATGTTTGTCATAGCGATTGTAATGCTTTGATTAATTTGTCATTATCCTCACTTGTACGGATAGCAACACGTATATAGTTCATACCCTGAAGGCCAGTCTTGTTATTGCAGTCCTTGATGAGAATATTATGACGATTCATTAGTATTTCGGTAAGTTCATTGGCAGTAAAACGGTCAATAACTTCACACAAGAAATAGTTGGCCTGCGAGGGAATCACACGCAGATATTTTATTTTTCTCAACTCTGCTGCAAAACGATTACGTTCTTCTATGAATTTGCCACAAGCCGCCTTGTAAAAATGCTCGTATTTATTGAAAATCTGCATATAGAACTCTGCAAAAGAATTGATGTTCCATATTGACACATCTTTCTTGACAGTCGCTATGAGTTCTGTGTCGCTGCTTGCCATCACGCCAAGCCTCAGACCTGGAACACCATAGCTCTTGCTTATGCTCTTGACAACAACCATATTTGGATATTGCAACAATATCTCGTTATGTAGCAGAGAACTAGTAGCATAGTCATCGGTAAAATCCACAAACGACTCATCAATAATCAGCCTTAATTCTCGTTGCTGGCACCACTCGGCCAATCCCAGCACATCTTCTTTATGAATGAAGTTTCCCGATGGGTTGTCGGGATTAATTAGCAGCAATGTATTTATTTCCTTATCGCCAAAAAATTCCTTTAGGTCATCGGCAGTATATCTCAAGTCGGGATTATTGGGGATGAAAGTCACAAGACGAGAACGGTCAATGCGATTTGGGTATTCTTCAAAAGTGGGAAACACCACACCCATATTGCCATTGATTCTCTCCATCAGACTTTTAATAAGTTCAGCGGCACCATTGCCCACCACAACAAATTCTTGCCTGATGTTGAAGTATTTTCCCGCCAACAATGAGTTGACCTGCATTCCAGAGGGATATTCGGTGAGAAGCACATCAAAGTTGGCTCTAAGCTCGTCTTTCAAGCGCTTGGGTGGGAAATATGGGTTCACAAGATAGCAGAAGTCAAGCATCTTTGGGAAACGCCAGTAACCACCATAGCGCTTATTATACTTACCCAAGCGTTCATGCTCACTAGCGAAGATGTTCTCAGCAATATCAAGATCTTGAACGTCATCAATCTCATACCATCGCTTATTGCCAATGGGCAAGGCTTTCAGGTTGGCGCCGTCAAGCAAGGTAATGACGCGGAGCACCTGCTCATAATATTCATTGTTTCCCATCACTCGGCAGTAGGCATCGAGGAAGGGGACATAGACCTGTTCGCTGAACTCACGGCTGAACTTGTAGATGTTTACCGTCTTATAGTAAGTGTCCACCTCATCGTAGTTAAACGCCTTCTTTGGCACAAAGTTAACGATGTTGTTGTCACCATCGATACGCACCATGGTTCCATCCATCCAAGTCTCATATTTAGCCACGAGAGCCAGATTTGGATATGGATCGGCTAGAATCATCCCAAACAACTCATCTTCAAAAATCAAATCGCTCTCTATCAGCAATGTGTCATCTTTCACAAGCTCATCCTTGGCAAGAGCGAGAGAGTAGATGTTATTAGTCTTGTCATAAATGGGATTAATAACCCAGTGAATGGGAAGACCCTCATAGCTGTCGCCCACATGAGCCATGAGAGACTCACGGCAATACCCTGCCACAATCACCACGCGGTCGATGTTCTGCGACTTGAGCTGGCCAAGCAGGCGGTCAATAAGTTTCACGCCATTAACTTCAACCATGCACTTGGTGTTGTTGCTGGTTTTCTCTCCCAAACGGCGGCCCATTCCTGCCGCCAATATTAATGCTTGCATATAGATAAGAATTTTGTTTCTAATGTTTTATTTTCAACGCCCAGTAAAAGCGAGATAAATGCGCCTTGTTGCCAAGTAGAAGAAATTTGCTAATTTATAGGGAAATCTATCATTTCTCATCATAGAGTAAAGGGAACGGGCGACAATATTGGTGGGGTTCAGCACGAAATGTTCCTCAACTAGCGCCTTATCAACATTAAACCGTCTGGCAAACCGCCACACATTCACCCACCCTATCTGCGCCGACAGTGAATATTGATTCCACTCAGAGTGTTGCTTAAAAAAAGAACCAACAATATTCTGCGATTTTAAGAACGAAACGGCATTCTTGGTGGAAATGTTATTAGTATAGGACTGCGGATTATCGTCTCTATAAAAATACAAACACTGGTCCACCCAGCTGCGTCGGGCATTGATAAGCAATTTGGGCAAAACCGAGAAGTCCTCGCTATAGTCAATGCCTTGATGAAAATGGATGTCATTATCGGTGAATAGCGACTTCTTTATCAGCCGGCTCCAGATGCGATTGGGTTCCACGTTTTGACAGAGAATAATCTTGAGATAGGCTTTATCAGTGGTATGCAACGGCATATTTTCCTTGACAATCTTACCATTAGAGACAATACCAAAGCCGCCATCTACTATATCGGCTTGAGATTGCTCCATTTCATTGACAAGACATTCAACCATATGGACATCAACATAGTCATCGCTATCGACAAAAATCACCGCATCGCCAGTAGCTGCATCAAGGCAGGTCTGCCTAACCACCGCGCTACCACGGTTCTGCTCATGGCCCATAATGCGCACCTGATGTTCTCGCTCAGGGAATCTAGCCACGACTTCACGCAAGCGCTCTATTGAAGCATCAGGCGTGCAGTCATTAACAAAGATGTATTCCAAATCTTTGTAAGTCTGCTGCATGAGAGACGTGGCGCACTGCTCAATAAACCTCTCAACACCATATATTGGCACAAGCACCGATACCTTCATTTATCTAACATATTTTTTATGTTTATGCAAAATTAGTCAAAATTTGCCAATAAGAAACAATTATATATTTGTTTTTTTCTCAAATCGGCAAAAAACGAGTAACTTTGCACCCGATTTCAAGAAACTCTAATGGCAGAAGCAAAACAACATAGTCGCAAAAAGAAGTTCATCAAAGACTTCGGGGTATATGCAATAGGCAATTTAGGGTCCAAACTCATCACTTTCCTGATGATTCCACTCTACACCTATTTCGTAAAACCAAGTGATTATGGTTACTTTGACTTATGTTTTCAGGTATGCTTGTTGATGTTTCCTGTCATAACCCTGCAACTTCGTGACGGAGCATTCCGTTTTCTTCTCGATACCCAAGATAAGGTCGAACGCACCCGCATTATTTCTTTTGCCTATCGCACGCTTGGCACAACAATAGTCTCAGCAATAGCTCTCGCTTTTTGTTTTTCGATGTTTTACCCCATAAATTATCTATGGAGCACATTAGCTTTGCTTGTGGTAATGGCAATCTATGAGCTTCTAGCACAAGTGACGAGGGGTTTGGGCAACAACAAGGCATTTATTGCTGTTGGGCTTATAGCATCGTTGGGCATATTACTATTTAGTCTCATTTTTGTAGTTTGGCTCAAAATGGGAATTATGGGCATATTTCTTGCCAATATTATTGCCCGTATAGTATCAATTGCCGTTGTTGAGTTTAAGATGAATACTTTCAGTCAATTCTTTCACATCAATGCCAACTTGAAAGACATTCCAAGGCAAATGCTTAAATTTTGCCTTCCTCTAATACCTGTCGCATTATGCTGGTTGCTCACGACGACAAGCGACCGTTTTTTTGTGAAGCATTTTCTTGGACTTGAAATGACCGGCATCTATGCCGTGGCGGTGAGATTTGGAGGACTGATACACACTTTATCCAATATTTTCCTCCAGACATGGCAAGAAAACGCCATTCAACAATATAATAGCCATGATAGAGACGATTTCTTCTCTAAAGTCTTCAATTATTATATATATGTATTATGCTTCACCTTAATAGCATTCACATTCACATTAAAAATATGCTACGGGTGGATAGTCGGAGCGAATTATCAAGAAAGCCTTGAGTATATATATCTTATTAACTTAAGCACTATCCTCTTTGCCATTACGGTATATTTTGAGTTGCCATACCAATGCGCTAAAGACACTAAACGAGCTATACCCTCAATAATACTTACCGCTACAGTAAATCTCACGTTAAACTTCATATTAACTCCAATACTGCACATTTATGGTGTGATATTAACCGCGATCATATCTTATCTCACTTTAATAATATATCGATGGATTGACACTCGCCGCTACTTCACTCTATATTTTCAAGCAAGGACATTAATACCAGTTGGTCTTATTTTATTTAGCGCTATTCCTTTCCATTTGAATGAGAATCATATAATTGACGCACTTTATATTGTGTTTTCTATCATTGTCCTATTTATTTTTACCCCTAAAGAACTTAAAGCAAGTATAATCAAGAAATTTAAACAGTTCACAATAAATGGGCGTTATTTAAACCCCTAAAATGACATAACTTCCTTACACTCAAGTCAAATGATGAAATATTTGAAATATCTACTCACTTTTGGAATCTACGGCGACTTTAATGTTGCGTGGAAACTACGAAAACTGTCATTCATTTTCTTACCTTTCTATATAATACATTTAAAAGCCCACAACGCATATATTCCCAAAGAATGTCAGATTGAAGGGGACATATTCTTCCCTCATCAAATTAATGGTTGTTTTTTTGCCTGCTTCTCAAAAATTGGGACCGGTTGCACAATTATGCACCACGTGACCATAGGATCAAATATCATTGGAGGTGGAAAGAATCAAGGTGTGCCACAAATAGGAAACAATGTATTCATAGGAGCTGGAGCTAAGATAATTGGTCCAGTAAAAATAGGCAATAATGTAAAGATTGGAGCTGGTTGCATCGTGGTTGATGACATTCCCGATAATGCCGTTTGTGTAATGAATAAGCCACGAATTATTGTTAAGGAGCAATAATCCGATCCATTAAGGACTGCAGAGTCTTCCCTGAATCAACGTAAAAATTTGAGGGCACGTCAATTGACGCGCCCTCAAATAGTGCCTTTTATCTGGATTTTGAGACCTCAAACTTTTTTAAAGAACAACCGCAATGCTAGTTTGATAATCGGAATTTGACGTTTAAATCGCTTAGGATTCTTGAAGAAGCGATATGCAAACTCTAGATTGTGGTCAAGCCACCACTTGGGAGCGCGTTCGGCGTTACCGGTGTAAACATCAAAACTGCCACCAAGGCCTTGATAAATAGCTTTATGCTGCTGTTGCATCTCGCTCATAAGCAATTCTTGCTTAGGGCTCCCCATTGCAACAAACACCACATCAGGTTTCTTGCTTGCCACATCGACTATGAGCGCATTGCGTTCCTCATCATTTTTGAGATACCCATTACGATACCCTACGATATTGATGTCAGAGAACTCGTCTTTAAGCTTAGCAACAGTTGCATCAATAACTTCTTGCTTGCCACCGACGAGATAGAAACTCTTGCTATTGTGATAACGGTTCACGATGTTGAGCCACAACTCACAGCCAGGAATTTTGACTACATTTTTAGCCCCTTTCTGCTTAAGCGCCCACACCGCCCCCACACCATCACAGTAACCAGTATTTTTGTTAATTATTTCACGTGTTTGTGGTGTGGCATTAACAATCTTTTCAGCGTTTATTGCAACAAGGATAGACTTGTTTTGTTCCACATAGTCAAGCAATTCCTCTCGCGAGGTAAAGGGACAAATATCTATTCCATCAATTGTTGTTTTTCTCATAAAGAAATAATTCAGCTCTTGTTTTCGGGCAATTCAATCCATTTACCTAATTCTCTCTCATATTCAGTTGAATAGAATGCATCAAAACCAGGAGTGAATGTCAGTTCGCCGAAATAAGGCTTTTCATTAATAGCATACAAATCGACCCTGACATATGGAAAACCCTGAGATAACTTTGATGCGATTTGAGCCATCTCATCAAAACACACTGGTTTAGGAATCTCTTTAAAGACAACTGGTTTAGCAGTATCGTACCACTCAGGATGCGGATTCCAATCCATGTCATAGAGCATCCTTCTTATTAAGTGAGTACCATCTTTTCTTTCAGAAAAAGCGGCAATAGAAACAAGTTTCCCGTTAAAACAATTAAACTTATAGTCAATCAGGCCGTCTTCGGGACACTCGGGTTGAACAAGAAATTCTTCGGCAATGATTTTTTTTGGCGAAATTCTTGAATAGTGAGGTTGTCCAGATAGCTCCCCGTATGGCATTTTCATCCAATATCTCAATTTAGATTTCGTGTCCTCAATGTCGAGTGATGATTTGTCTCTTACAATTACATTTGAAGTACAACCATTATTAGTCTTCAAAACAAATTGCTTTGGCAATGCCTCAAAATCAATCTCATCAGGAGAATCATAAACACCATAGAGCTTTGTCAGGACACTATCACCAACAGTTTGTTTAACATAATCACGAACTGCATACTTATCGGCTAGTTTAGACCATAGAGTAGTGTCGGTATTCAATGATATCCACATGATTTTATCATGAAAAAGTTCTGGATTTTTCAAATCAATCTTTCTGTGGAAAGCATGATAGTATAACGGAGAAATAATCCATTTGGGATGCTTGCCTATAATTTTAGAAAACGGAGAAGCAATTTTATATATGATTTTTTTCATTAATGTAACCTTCAATATCAAATAATTACCTAATTACACCCTCATATAAATCCACAAGTTCATCTGACACCGATTCAGGAAAGTGCTTACTAATTCTTTCAAATGAAAGATCACCCATCGACCGACATTCACTTTTGTGGTTAATTAGATATATAATTCTCTCTATAAACGATGAGCCATCTCCTGGCTTGATAAGGAAGCCGTTAACCCCATCATCTATCATAGAGGGAATTCCCCCGACAGGCGTGCTAATTACTGGTTTGCGATAAGACATAGCTTCAAGTATTGATAAAGGAAGACCTTCAATATATGATGGCAGTATCAATGCGTCACAAGTACAAAACAACTTGTGTTTGGCAGAACTATCCACCCATCCCTCATATTTCACCAGATCTTCTAAATGACTTGCCGCAATTTCATTTTTTAACCTCTCTACCTGGCCATTGCCTCCCACATGCAATTTAAAACGTCCCTCAAGCTTTTCATTATTTGACTTGATTGCATTCACCAAATCAAAAACGCCTTTTGGTTCGTTTATCAGCCCCAAGAAAAGCAAGTGAAACCTATCGTCATTTCTTTCTATCTCGCATGGAGCCGGTTCGGGTATTAAATTGGGCAGAACCTTTAAATTGTCAATACCCACCTCCGTTCTAAACCAATCGGCCCACGCATCTGTTAACACTACAATCAAATCGCATTTGCATAGTGTTTTTCTTACAAAGTCAGCATTATTATTTGCATAATAATAGTCTTTGAACCCACCTCCATGAACATGAAGAATTATCTTTTTCTTGAATAATTTTGCTAGTCTAACAAACCAGGAAGACCGCTTGAAGCTGAAATTAGATGCAGTGTGAATATGCACAATCTTTATCTTGCGCTGAAATATTAGAGTTGCAAAATATCCTATTAAAGATGTAATCAGTTTGTATATTTTCTTAATACGATTCCCATCGCAAGAATTGGACAAATATCTGAATTCATTTTTAGGGAAAACATAATTACTGTAGTTAAATATAACCTGAGCAATGCCTCCTTTTGGGGGCAAATACTCTGGACCAACGTTCAGTATCTTCTTAGATAAATCGACAGAAATCATACCTGATTAATTCGATAATTTAATGATAATCTCAATTCTGGATTCTCGATACAGGATATGTATGAAACCACATCATCGATGCCAGTCATAATTAATTCCTTGCTGTAGATTACCATCCCATTGTGTGAAGAAATTACCGAAGATGAAATCTAAATGGAATAAATATTGTCGCTGTTCGATAAGCGGTGTTGCCGCGGCATATAGCATTGGCGGAAGAACGAAAATAGAAATTAAGTATATCTTGTTCTTGATACGGTCGCCATGGATAATACTCATTGCAAATAAGTAGGTGTAGAAAAACAGCATTGCACCCTGAAAGAAACGATCATAAAAGGTCATATCGCCATATCCAAAATTAGCGACTGTATATAATGTTAACGCATAGGTCAACAAATAACCAAACTTTCGATCCTTAAATGCTTTATGTTTCCATAAAAAGAATAGAACAATTAATCCCCAAAAAAGCAAAATATCATTTCTGTGGCCATAGAAGAAATTACCATTAGAACGCACATAGGCCATGCGATTTCTCCAATCATTACGAATCCTTTCATCAGTAACAGCTATACTTAGATTTTGCGTAAAGGGAATATGTTTTAGCATCAGGGGAACAAAATCAATGTTCTGGAGTCGTACTATTATGGAAAACAATAATAAAAAGATGCGGCTCCCCATACCTGTATAACGCAATAAAAAGTCAAGAAAGACAGTTAAAACAAGCATTATTAGAGTAAAATGGAAAAGAGGAGTTAACGCAATCGCCAGCAGGTATATCTTTTTCTTTGTGTTAAGATATTTCATATAAACAGCGGCGAAATAAAACAATCCAGTCCTAAACCTCAATCCCTGATACCAATAGAACTCTACAACAAATGTTATTGTCAAAAGCAAGAGAGCACTTAAGATTGTAACTTTATTATTGTTATAGAAGACTTTAAGTTGCCTGAAGAAAAATAAGAAAAAAGCCGCATATATAGCACATGACATTCCACCGAAGAATTGGGATGATAGGGAAATGCGAGAAACCACCAATTTAAATAACACATGATAAATATCCTTTCCTACTATATAGATGCGCTCATCGGCAAAAATCTGAGCGACACTTCTATTGGCATAGTGATCTAACATGTCCCTATAATGATTCATCAAGTCATGTACAAAGCCCAAATGATA
>JAFZUL010000038.1 GCA_017618355.1 Muribaculaceae bacterium | reverse complement strand
ATTTTTGCCTATTTCGTTATATATCACTATAAGGAACGAGAAGGTGGAGCGATATTAAAAAACACAAAATGTTGTTTGCAACCAGATTCTATAGGATACAAAAAAAGCGCCCGAAGGCGCTTTTTTCATTATGCATTCAGCATTGATTATTTGTATTCCTTAGCTTCACGCTTGCCTTTGAGGACTGCTGCAGCGTTGCCTGCGAGTGCGCCCATCTCATCTTCGCCGGGGAAGCAGTAGGTGGGAGCGAGGAAGTCGATGCGCTTGCGCAGCTCTGCAATGAGATACTCAGAGTGAGCCATGCCGCCAGTTAACAGGATGGCATCGATATTGCCACAGAGTACAGCACTCTGTGCTGCGATAGCCTTGGCGACATGATAAATCATGGCGTCGAGAACTGTCTTAGCATGTTGGTCGCCATTGTTGATGCGTTCTTCTATCTCCAGCAAGTCGGTTGTTCCCAGGTGAGCATTAAGGCCACCCTTACCGGTAATCATCTTAAGAATTTCTTCTTTAGTATATTTGCCGCTGAAGCAGAGTCTTACCAAGTCGGCTGCAGGTACTGTTCCGGCGCGCTCTGGGGTGAATGGACCTTCGCCATCAAGAGCGTTAGGAGCATCTACTGCCACACCTTTCTCGTGGGCTGCAACAGAGATTCCTCCGCCGAGGTGGCAGATGATGAGGTTCATCTCCTCATATTTCTTACCAATCTCGCGGGCGAAGCGGCGTGCGATGGCGCGCTGGTTAAGTGGGTGCCAGATACTGCAGCGCTCAATCTCTGGAATACCGCAAATGCGAGCATAGTCGTTTAACTCATCTACCACAACTGGGTCGGCGATGAAGCTACGGCAGCCAGGAATCTGCTGTGCAATCTTGTGGGCAATAAGGCAACCGAGGTTGCAGGCGTGCTCACGAGGAGAATTGCGGGTGTCCTCAAGCATCTTTTCATTGATTTCATACACACCGCCAGGAACGGCTTTGCCTAAACCTCCACGGCCAATCACTGCCTTGAAGTTGAAATCTACGTTTGTGACCTTTATCTCGTTCATCACGAGGTTGTAACGGAAATCAAACTGATCCATTACAGTCTTGTAAGGAGCGAGTTCTTCAGGTTTGTGACGAATAGAACGCAGCAAAAGTGGAGTTTCGCCTTCATAAACGGCAAACTTAGTTGAAGTAGAACCAGGGTTGATAACTAATATACGCATAATTTATAGTTTATAGTTAAAAGTTTATAGTTCACAGTTTATTGGTTATTGGTTATGGGTTATCGTATAGAGTGGAATGTTGATCGGGAACTCTACCCTCTCACCTCTCCACTCTTATATTGCCGATGCCACAGCGAGGCTGTAGAATTTCGACTCGATGCTGTCGCCGCGAGAGGGGAGAACTACAGGCACCTTTGCGCCTTGCAGCAGGCCAGCTGTCTGGGCGTGGCAGAGCAGGGTAATGGTCTTGTAGAACACGTTGCCGCTCTCTATCTCGGGGAAGAGCACCGCGTCGGCCTCGCCGTTGATGGGCGACTCGATTCCCTTGTGATGCATGCTCTCATAGCAGAGCGAGGTCTTCAGGTCGAGAGGACCGTCAACGATGCAGCTGCCAAATTCGCCATTGGCGGCTTTCTCTTTGATGATTACATAGTCGGCAGTGCAGGGGAAGTGACGCTCGTCAACCTTCTCAGAGCAGTGGATGAGAGAGATTTTGGGTTCTTCGATGTGCAGAGCGTGAGCAATCTTTGTGACATATTTCACTTGCTCGATGCGCTGGTCAACAGTTGGACATGGAATTACTGCGGCGTCGGTGAAGAGCAGCAGGCGCTTCAGCTCGGGGATGTCGGCAACAGTGACGTGGGTTAACACGTTGCCCTTAGGCAGAATGCCGGTTTCCTTGTTGAGGACGGCACGGAGCAGGTTGTCGGTGTTCAACAGACCTTTCATAAGCACATTGGCGCGGTCTTCACGCACCTCGGTAACGGCCTTTGCGGCAGCGTCGTCGCGGTCGGCAGCATCGATAATCGTGAACTCGCTCTTGTATTGAGCGAGACGCTCGTCGGCCTCAATCTCGGCGCGGCAGCCCACAAAAGTCACGGTGATAATACCTGCCTCGAGGGCTTTTAACACGGCACTACGAGTAACATCGTCTTCGGCCCACACTACAGCCACACGGCTTTTTGTTCCCTTACTAGCAAGATGAGCGGTCAGCTCATCAAAATTCTTGATACTTGGCATGTTGTTTTTTATAAAAAATTGTTCTAATGTTATGTTTTGTATTATTGTGCAAAGGTAGTAAATAGTTTTTAGTTTTTCAAACAAAAACAATAAAAATGCGATTAAGCGAGAGCAATGCCGTGCTTGCCGAGCACTGCCGAGCGTGAGCATTTTATCCAAAGAAAAACAAAGGGGGCGAAAATGTTTTTTCGCTCCCTCGCATATATTCGTTATATATCGCTCTCAGGTTCTGGAACCCAGGCGTAGGCGCCGATGTCGATGCCTTCGTTGGCGAAGCGGTCAATGCCATAGCGGTCGTAGCGTGCCGCATCGGGACAGTAGGAGCGGTTGCCGCGGGCAATGGCGTCGCTGCCGTTGTGGAGGCGGTAGTCGAAGATGTATTTCTCGCGCTCGGTGTAGAACTTCGGGTCGGCACCCCAGGTGCAGTTGATGAAAAACTCGTCGTCTTCACCGTTGCTCTTGAGCAGACAGTTACGCAGGTAGATGCCCACGTCGTTGAGTTCATTCACATTAAGTTCGCCTGTGTTGCCATAGAAGATGCAGTTGTCGAAGCTGCCCAAGAAAGGAGCTTTTGTTCCGTCTTCATATTCGGTGATGAGGTTCAGTATAGGTCCCTCGATAGCAGCGAAGAGGTAATAGTTGGCAAACGTGCAATTTATGAAATGCAGATTTCCTCCGAGGAAGTCGGCTACATAAATTCCGGCATCGCTGAACTCGCAACCCTCAGCATCTATCCACGCGTTCGCGCCAAGCAGGGTGAGGTAGGTGGCGTTGTGGAGCACGCAGTTATAAAGATGCATCGAGCGCTTGCTCATGTCTTCGGAGAACACCTGCATGCCATAGGTGTTGCCTCGCATATTGACAAACTCCAATTCATTGCCGTAGCTGCCGTAGTTGAAATACACGCCATCCCACTGGCCGCTCATGATGTCGAAATTTATCTCGCCCACCACATGGTCGAGGCGGTCGCCACGCAGGGTGATAGGCTTGTCTTGAGTGCCTTTAGCAGTGAGCGTGCCTTTTACCAGCAGTGCTGCCTTGTTGTGGAAGAGCAAGGTGGTTCCTGGGTCAAAGGTGACATTAGTGAGGGTGTCAATAGTGAGTGTGCCATAAACTAGGTATGGCTTGTTGGCAGTGAGGTGTGTGGGCTTGCTCAATGTGGTGTCGTTGAGGATGATAACATCTTGCCCCCATGCGGTGACAGTGACCTTTTGGGTGACACCGTTAGTGACAAACTCTATGTGGTCTTTCAAGAACTCCGGTTCATCTTGATTGGTCGGGTCAAGACGGCTCTCGACGAAGACGAAGATGCTGTCCTCGCCTCTAATTTCGATGTCATGAAACTCGTCGCCCTTCACGCCATCTACATTGAGGAAGAAATGTCCCTCGCTTTCTCCAGCCACTCTGATAGAGGAGATGTTGAGCATCTTCTTGCTCTTGTTGTAGATGAGAAATTGCTTGGTTGGAGTGCCTTGACCGGTTATCACGGTGTCGAATGCCACGGTGTCGGTCGAGAAAGTGAGGATATCGCTGGAGCTGGTGCTGAACTCGTCGTCGATGCAACTTGTGAACGACAACACCATCAGCGCTCCTAATATCGCCAATAAATAATGAAAATTCTTAGTCATATATTTAAAACGATATTTGACTTATAATATTGTTTTATTTGTTTCGGTGTTCGTTTATCGAAGACAGTAGTGATATTAATGGCACTACATTCTCTCCACTCTCCACTCTCTACTCCCTAGAACTGGAAGTAGATGAAAGGTTGCATCTCGGCCGAGACGAACTGGAACACAAAGAATACCACCACGACAACGATAGCGGCTATTGCCGGCAATGGCAGGCTGGCGAAGGTGTAACGATATTTGCGTTTCATCTTCTCGGGTATCCAGTGGATAATCATTCCGAGGACAAAGAGTAGGAACACATTATGGTAAGCCCAAATTACCTCAAAGACGTTCACATTCCACGAGGTGCCCATCTGCTGCACCATCGACTTGGCGGTGTTCCATGCCACCTCGTTGGCAGTTGCCGGGTCAAGGTTAGAACCTGAGCGGAAGAATAGGCGTGTGAATGAGATGAATACGAAAGTCACGAAAATCGCCCAAGAGTTGGCGAGCCACTTGAGGTTGCGCTCACGGGTGTTGTATTTGTTATAGAGCCAGCGTATTATAGCGCTCACGGCGATAAAGATGGCGCATACCAGCAGCACATTCCATAAGGCTGCGGGAGCAAGCCACATGAGCATCAGCAAGACAGTCACAACCACGAGCGACAAACCCACTCTCCACAGCGCCGAGTTGTCGCGCCAGAACTTATAGACTATCATTCCCACGCCGTTGAGACCGCCCCAAATCACGAAGTTCATGCTCGCGCCGTGCCACAGACCGCCCAACAGCATGGTAATCATGGCGTTGAGGTTGGCATAGATTTTCTTGCGACGCTCGGGGTGCTTGTAGGCGGTGAATATCACCATTGCTGCCACAATTAGCACTCCCAGCGCTATCCACCAGCTACCACTGAGCACCAGAGCTGCAAGGGTGATAATTGAAATCCAGAAATACGTGCCGAATGTGATGTTTCGGTTTCCGCCCAGAGGAATATAGAGATAAGTCTGTAGCCATCGCGAGAGCGAGATATGCCACCGTTTCCAGAAATTGCTGCAGTTGAGAGCTTTATATGGAGAGTTGAAGTTCTTAGGTAGGTGGAAACCCATGAGCAGCGACAAGCCTATAGCGATGTCGGTATATCCCGAGAAGTCGGCATAGACTTGCAACGAATAGACAAAAAGTGACATCAAATTCTCAAACCCTGAGAAGAGATGCGGATTCTCAAATACTCGGTCTATGAAGTTCATGGCGAGGTAGTCGCTAAGTACGATTTTCTTCACTAAGCCATTAAGAATCCAGAATACGGCAAGACCGAACATACGGTGGCTGATGTTGTATTTTTTGTAGAGCTGAGGGATGAAATCGCTCGCCTTGACAATAGGTCCAGCCACAAGTTGCGGGAAGAACGTCACATAGAAACCGAAGTCAAGAATATTGCGTACTGGCTTTACAAGCCCCTTGTAAACGTCGGCAGTATAGCTAATTACCTGGAAGGTGTAGAACGAGATGCCCACTGGCAGGATGATGCGGTCAACATTGAAGAAATTGGTGCCGAGAATCGAATTTCCTGCGCTGGCAGCGACATTGGTCACCGTCATCTGGAAACCGAAAATCGAGTGAACCATGTCGGCAAAGAAGTAGGCATACTTAAAATAGCACAGAATGCCGAGGTCGATGGTTACACTCAACGCCAGAAGTGCTTTGCGTTTCCACTGCACCTTGTTTCGGTCAATAGCCTGGGCAATGAAAAAGTCGGTGCAAGTCACAAGAATCAGCAAACCTACAAAGAGTCCGCTGGTCTTGTAGTAGAAGAGGAGGCTTACAAAGAACAGATAGGAGTTGCGCAGAAGCCTTCTCTTCTTGGCCAGGGCAAAGCCGGCAAAGACTATAGCGAAGAACGCCCAAAAGTGGAACTGCGTGAATAGCAGCGGACTGTCGGGGTTAAACGAGAAAACCGATAATATGTAATCAATAAGTTTCTGCATTAGTGCCTCGTTCTCTCCATTTAATGTATTCTCCAATTATCGCGTTATAGAGTAAATCTCCTATAAGTTTGTAGCCTGTGCTGGTAAAATGCACATGGTCGCTCTGCATTAGGCCGCTTCTAACCCATCGGGTAGAACTTCCCAAGCCTCCCATCACTTTGTAGAGGTCCCACACCGAGCCGTTGTTGTCGAGCGCAAGCTCAATAAACACCTTCTCGGCGGCGCGGGTGTTGGGGTTTGCCGAGCGGTTCAGGTGGTTGTCGTTATTTGTGATGAAAATGAACTGGCAGTCGGGGTTCACACGCTTGATTATGTCTATCAACTGCTGGTAATTGGTCTTGAAGCGGTCGCGGTTGAAGTTCTTGGTGTGGGCGTCGTTGATGCCTATGCCAAATATCACCATGTCGGGCTTAGCCACATGCAGGTCTTTCTCCAGCAGGCTGCATCTGAGCCATGAGGTAGTAGCTGCGCCGTTTACTCCCGATTCCCAATAAGCTACGCCAGGCTCATCGTTGAGGGCGATAACACCTCTCAGTTCATATCGGTTTCCACTGCCGAGGCCGTGGAATTTCACTGTAAACGATGTGCATCCTCTTGGCAACTCAAAGAAATATCCATCATCGTTGTTGCCTTCAGGATCTTCTACAGCGGTGCTGTCAACCATGATATATGGCCTTACGCTGCTCGATGACCCTTTGCCGATTACCCTTACATAGCGGGTTGTCCAATCGATGCCGTCACTCGATGAGAGCCTGAAAGTTACGCTGGCGTTAGGACTTGATGTAGTGGCGGTAATGCCGCTCAGTCCCATTTCGCGATCAGGGCTTTGCTCAATGTTTCTTGTCCTTGACCAGGTGCCTGTACCGCTCACTGAGTAGTCTTGTGGACCATTGGTGTTCACCAGCTTATAGGGGAACATGATGGTTCGGCTAGCTTTGCCGTCATTGACATGAGTGGCAAAATTGCGGCGTATGCGGTGGCTGAAAGTTCCAGCCTGCACATGACTGCCGCCCACATGCCAGATGTTGATTGAACCGTGATGGCGGTTGATGATGTTGTCGAGTTTGCGGAAGAAAGGCACTAACGCGGCTCGGCCCTCTTTGAAGGTGCGTAGCTCGGCTTCTCTCATGTTCACACATGAGTATGAGGAGTCGGTGCGTGCAAAGAGGCCTCTGTTCTGCGCCGTGGCAGCGACAAAGCCCAGAAATGCTATGATAAGTGATAATATGTGTTTCGTTTTAAGCATAAATAATCAATTATTCCTTTTCGTTGTTTTCTTGATGGAAATCTTTGGGAGTTTTCCCCACTCGCTTGCAATAGAAGCGGTAATACATCAGATAAGTGTTGAAAAGCATGTCGGCGACCTTGCTGGCACCGTCACGTGAGAAATGCAGGTAGTCTTTTCCTGCCAAGCCTGCATTCACCCAATCAATCATTGAGTTGTGTCCACCCATTGCGTCGTAGAGGTTCCAGAAGGCAACACCCGTCTCGCTGCACACCTCTTTTAGCATGTTGATGGTGGGCTCAAGTTGGGGGTAGGTCTCCTTTTTGCCTTTCACGTTGGTTGACATATCGGCGGGGCCGATGAACAGGATTTTTGTCTCAGGCGACATAGCCTTGAACAGTTCAATCTGGGCGATTAGGCTCTTTTTGTATTCCCGCATACGTTTCTCCGATTTCAGATAAGGCACCGAGTTTCCGCCATATTGCAGTATGAGCAGACCAACTTTATTGCGCTTAAAGAACGGTTCAAGAGTCTTGCGGTCGGTGACGTAGGCAAACACCGTTCCCGAGCAGCCGCGCATGGGAACGTTATCAACTGATATGCCGTTCATACCGTCGAGCAGCACGGCAAAGAGTTCCATCTTGCCGCTGGCGCTAATAGACACTTTCGACGCTGGCGAAGGCAGTGTGGCTGTAAGGAATTTCACTCCTTCGGTAATGCCCGTGGGGTCGGTCATTGGCTGTGATGTGCCGTTGGCGGTCAGTGTGGCTTTACCGTTGCCGCAGCACACCAATGTCACCTTAGAGTAGGTCTTGGAATGGGGCACGCCTTCCAAGCTTGATGCCCTGAAAGAGAGTTGCACCGAGCCATCAAGGTGTGCAACCTGCGACATCACGCCATAGCGCCCGCTTCTCAGCTGTTCGCCCATGGGGTAGGAGAAGTAGGTGGGCAACTTGCGGCTTGCGGACTGCACTACGGTCATGGCGCCGACAGCTTGTATGGCGGGTACCATGCCCACGCCGCTGCCGCCAAAAGCGGTCTGGAAACGCTCTCTCAGGTCGCACGAGATGCGGTCGCCCTCAAGCTGCGAGTCGCCATAATGCAGCACGCGCATTGGCTCATTCTCGGCGTTCTCCATTACATCGAAGAGCGCGTCGAAATAGGTGCTGTCATTGTTGGGCATATAAAAGCGAGCAGGGTTGGAGTGGGCAAACTCGCTGAACTCCTTGTCGTTGGTAGTGCTTGTGGCTTTGAGTTGTTGAGCGAGAAGCTCCTCAGGCGTTGGGGTGTTGACATTAGACTCCACCGTAAGGATTTCGTCTAGAGAGGGGAACTCGAAATGGATGTTCCCAATCGTAATCCCGTCTTTTGGGAAAATGGCACACAGCACAGCCAGCGCTGCCAGCACGCCAAAGATGAAGATTACAATTTTTCTCGCTTTCATTAACTCTCTTTACTTGATGTTATAATTATTATATATCTCAAAAAAGCGTGCAAAGTAACACAAAAATTTTCAATTAAATGTCCTTTTGCTCCTAAAATCCTTATTTATTGAGGTTTTTTTACCAAAATGAAAAAGGAAATAAAAATTTATCTCTGTCACTGAGCCATAGATGCGCAGGTAAAAGACGAAAGAACATGAGTTTTCTATAAGAACAGAAATAATGCTCTTATGTCCCACAAATTGAGGGGATTATGTTCTTTTGTCCAGAAACGAGGCCTAGGTGTTTTCCTCTATGTCGTATGAGGAGCGCAACTTTGATTTAAAAAACGCTGAAATTAGTTGTTTGTTAATGACTCGGTACAGTCTTTTTTGTTTTTAGTGCATGAGTCTTTTAGTTTGCAGTCATTGCAGGGGTTCAGGGCTGATTTTTTGTGGGTGATGGCGCGGTAGATGCTTCGTGCTGCCAGTACAAAGGCGGCGGCGACGATAATGCCCATGATAATGTATTGCCAAGTGTCACTCATTTCTTAAAGGCTTTCTTTATCATGGTGTTGAGCTTGGCAGGAGAGAGGTCGGCAGGGTAGTTGTCAAAGGGCAGACGCATGTCGCATCCACTACGGAACTCACTGCATCCGTAGGCTGTTCGCCCCTTGATGATGTGCCCATTGCCGCACACGGGGCAAGTGATTTCTTCCAGAGATTTAATGCTAGGTTTGCGTGGCTTGCGTGGGTTGGATAAAATGCTCCCGCTCGCAAGGCTTTGAGCAAGCTCAGCTTTGACTCGCTTATTCGCATTTTTCTTCTCGCCGCTTGCCTTTGTCTTCTCCTCCTCGGGTACATCAATCATGGCGCTGGAATTGTCGCGCAACACGTTGAGGACAATCTCGCCCACTAGGGTCTTCAACTCATCAATAAACTGTTGTGCGCTGAACTCTCCACGCTCTATCTTGCGCAACTTGTTCTCCCACAGACCTGTGAGCTTTGCCGACTTGAGCAGCTCCTCCTTGATGGTGTCGATGAGCTGAATGCCTGCCGCAGTGGCCACCAGACTCTTGCGCTGCTTGGCGATGTAGTGGCGCTTGTGCAGGGTCTCGATAATGGCGGCACGGGTCGAGGGCCGTCCAATGCCGTTTTCCTTCATGGCGTCGCGCAACTCGTCGTCATCGACAAACTTGCCCGCAGTCTCCATGGCGCGCAGCAGCGTGCCCTCGGTGTAATACTTAGGCGGCTGGGTGGTCTTTTTCAAGAGCGAAGGCTCATGCGGGCCACTCTCTCCCTCTACAAAGGTGGGCATGATGCCGTTGTCGTCATCATCTTTGTCTTTTGTGTCGGGGTCGGCAGCCTGCGCTTTGTCCTTGTTATAAATCACTCGCCAGCCGTCTTTGAGAATTTCCTTGCCGGTGGCTTTGAAGTCATATTCGTTGACCTTTGCCATCACCGTAGTGGTAGAAAACTCGCAATCGGGGTAGAATGCTGCGATAAAGCGCTTTGCGACGAGGTCATAGACAAATTTCTCCTCACGCGTGAGGAAAACGCTAGCGGGGTCAACGTTGGTGGGGATTATGGCATGGTGGTCGGTGACTTTGCTGTTGTCAAACACCTTCTTGCTCTTTGGCAGCTTACCCGCCAATAATGGCTGAGTGAGAGCAGCGTAGGGCTTCATGGCCTGCATGATGCCAGGAATCTTAGGGTAGATGTCGTCGCTCAGGTAGGTGGTATCAACACGCGGATAGGTCGTCACTTTCTTCTCATAAAGCGATTGGATAAGCCGCAAGGTCTCGTCGGCGCTGTAAGAGAACTTCTTGTTGCACTCCACCTGGAGGCTTGTGAGGTCAAACAGGCGCGGTGGCGCCTCTTTCCCCTTCTTCTTGCTGACTGATGTCACCGTGAGCGGGAAGTCCTTGATGCTTTCAACAATCACGCTGGCATCGCCCTCGGTCTTGAACCTGCCCTTTGTGGAGTTGAAAATAGTGTCGCGGTATTTGGTCTTTATTTCCCAATAGTCCTCGGGAATAAAGTTCTCAATCTCACGCTGGCGTGCCACGATAAGGGCTAGGGTAGGAGTCTGCACTCGCCCAATAGACAGCACATTGCGGGAATAGGAATTACGATATTTGAGTGTGTAGAGCCTTGTGGCGTTCATGCCCAGAATCCAGTCGCCGATAGCGCGTGACAGGCCTGCAAAGTAGAGGTTGTCGAAGTTTGACGCATCTTGTAGTTGCTGAAATCCCTCACGTATGCTCTCATCGGTAAGCGATGAAATCCACAGGCGCTTAACTGGTTTGTTGCAACGCGCCTTTTGATATACCCATCGCTGGATAAGCTCACCCTCTTGGCCAGCATCGCCGCAGTTGATAACCTCGTCGGCGCTGGCTATAAGGGTCTCAATAACCTTAAACTGTTTCTTTATGCCATCGTCTTCAATGAGCTTTATGCCAAAGCGTTGCGGAATCATTGGCAGCGAGGCGAGACTCCAACGTTTCCAAAGGTCGGTATAGTCGTTGGGCTCTTTCAGGGTGCATAGGTGACCGAAGGTCCATGTCACTTGATAGCCGTTACCCTCGAAGTATCCTTCGTGACGGTCGTTGGCGCCAAGCAGTCGCGCTATGTCTCTAGCCACACTGGGTTTCTCGGTAACACAAACTTTCATTCTCCTAATTTTAATCTTTTTGCCTCATCCCACAGTTCGTCCATTTCGGCAAGCGTCATCTCGTTGAGACGCTTTCCTTGCTCTTTGGCGCGTTTCTCCACATGGTTAAAGCGTGCGATGAATTTGAGGTTGGTTTTCTCAAGGGCATTGTCGGGCCTCACGCCATAGAGCCTTGCGGCATTGACAAGGGCGAAGAACAGGTCGCCAAATTCCATCTCAATGTTCGCCTCGTTACCAGCTTTCATTTCAGTTTCCAGTTCGGTGAGTTCTTCTTTTACCTTTTCCCACACGTCCTCTTTCTTCTCCCAATCAAAGCCCACGTTGGCGGCCTTCTCCTGCACCCTCTCGGCCTTGATGAGTGAGGGCAGGGTAGAGGGCACTCCGCTCAGCACGGTCTTGTTGCCGCCTTTCTCCTTCATCTTGATGACCTCCCAATGCTCAAGCAACTCTTTGACATCGCTCACTTTGTCGTTGCCGTAGATGTGCGGGTGGCGGTAGATAAGTTTCTGGCGCAGGGAGTCGCACACCTCGGCGATGTCATAAGCGCCTTTCTCCTCGCCGATTCGGGCGTAGAGCAGCACATGGAGAAGCACGTCTCCAAGCTCTTTCTTGATAGTGTCGTTGTCATCGCCTAGCAGCGCCTCAGCAAGCTCCATGGCCTCCTCGATGGTGTTAGGGCGCATACTCTCGTTGGTCTGCACTGAGTCCCAGGGGCATTTCTCGCGCAGGTTGTCAATAACATCAAGCAGCTTACCAAACGCCTCGAGTTTCTGTTCTCTATTATTGCTTGTCATATCTCTCTTTTCCACGTTTCAAGAAGTCGAGGAAACCTTCAATGTCTTCTTTGTAAACAAATGGTCCCGACATGAGTTCGCCCTTAGAGTTGAGGACCACATAATAGGGCTGAGAGTTGGCGTTGAATTTCACCTCTTGCAGATAGCTCCACTTATCGCCCACGGTTCTGATTTTCTTGACAGCCTTTCCGTCTTTCTCTATTGTTATAGGTTTGTCGAGCTCGGCTTTGTCGTCAACCATGAGGCGGATATGCGTGAAGTTCTCGCTCAGCTCAGTCTTCACCCTGTCAACACCCATCACCGCACTCTCCATCTTGCGGCAGTTCACGCAGCCATAGCCCGAGAACTCCAGGAAGATCGGTTTGCCGCTCTTCTCGGCGGCTGCGACGCCAGCCTCAAAGTCTTCCCACTCTTTGATGGTCTCAGGATTAGTGTTATAGTCTTGGGTGTACATGGGCGGCACGAAGGCACTGGTGGTGCGCAATGGAGCGCCCCACAGGCCAGGAATTAGGTAGGCGGTGAAAGCTAGAGATATGATTCCTAGCATCAGCCTTACAACACCAATTGGTTTCCTCTTCTCGCCATCACTCTTGAGATGCAGCATACCAAGCAAGTAGAGTCCCAAGAGTCCGAATATCGCTATCCACAATGCAAGGAATGTCTCGCGGTCAAGGATATGCCAGCCGTAAGCAAGGTCGGCAACTGAGAGGAACTTGAGCGACAATGCCAACTCAAGGAATCCCAGCACCACCTTGACGGTGTTGAGCCAACTTCCCGATTTTGGCAGTTTCTTTAGCACTGACGGGAACAATGCAAATAAAGTGAACGGTATCGCAAGCGCCAATGCAAAGCCAAACATGCCCACTATGGGGCCTATTTTGCTGCCGCTTGTGGCAGTCTGAACAAGCAGGGTGCCAATGATTGGGCCAGTGCAGGAAAACGACACAATCACCAGTGTGAACGCCATGAAGAAGATGCTGAGCAGACCTGTGGTCTTTTCTGCCTTGCTGTCCATTTTGCTCGACCATGAGTCGGGGAGCTTGATTTCAAAGGCTCCTAAGAATGAGATTGCAAAGAGCACCAAAAGCAAGAAGAAGATGATATTGCACACGGCATTGGTGGCAAGGGCGTTTAGTCCGTTGGCGCCAAAGATTGCCGTCACAAGCAATCCGAGCAGCACATAAATGACTATAATGGAAATGCCGTAGGTCACGGCGCTGGTTATAGACTGGCTCTTGCTGCTGCCTTTCTTCAAGAAGAAACTCACAGTGAGAGGAATTATGGGCCACACGCAAGGCGTAATCAACGCGATGAAACCACCCAGGAAGCACGTCCAGAACAGGAACCACAGCGAGTTGCTGTTGCCCTCGGTGCCTTCGGCCTGCGTGTCGTTGAACTTCACTGGAGCCCAAAGGTCGCTGTTAGTGTTCATTGAAGAAGATGCCGCCAATAATGAATCGGTGGCGGCCTCATCCTCGGTTGTCTCTTCTACGACTTCTTCCTCAACGGTCTCTTCGTCGGTTTTCTCATCCTTTGAGTCTTCTTTGGCCTCCTCTTTGCTATTGACAGTGCCGTTAAAGTCAAACAGTTCACTGCCAGGCAAGCAGCCTTGGTCGCTACAGGCCTGATAGTTGACTTCTCCTTCTATCTTATATTTGTCGGCGGTAGTGGTGAAATTCTGAGATATGGAGACTGTTCCTTCCCATTGCCGCACTTTCATGCCAAACATCTCGTCGTCAATGGTCGTTGGCGCCTTGCTGTGCTTGAGTCCCCCCACGAGTTTGACGCCTTCTTTCTTGTCCCACTTGATGCTTAATGGAATAGGGCCACCATCGGGCGTGTCGTTAGAATACAAGTGCCATCCGTTATCGATGTTGGCAGTGAAGGTTATGACACCATTTTTGTCATCGGTCATCTTGATGCTCTTGGTCCACTTCACGGGGTTTAGCATCTGAGCTTGCGCGACAAAGGCACACAGAGTAATCGCAAAGAGAATATTAAGAAGTCGTTTGGTTTGCATTTTACATAGTGATTTTTGATTTCAAGGCGCAAAGTTAATCACTACTTTTATTTAATGCAATTATATAACTCTAAAAAAAACCTAACATAAATACTAATGTATGAAATTTATTCCTACCTTTGTGGCTTAAAAGGCCAAAAATGCGATTAAGCGAGAGCAACGCCGTGCCCCACACGAGCACTGCCGAGCGTTAGCATTTTATATAAAAATTGACAGTTAGGCATGATTAAAAACATTATTAACCCCGATTCTCTTGAGCAGTTCAAGAAGCTGGTGGCCGATGTGAACCGCATTGTCATCACCTGCCACAAGAAGCCCGATGGCGACGCCATTGGGTCGAGCTTGGGGTTGTGCCTAGCCTTGAGGAAAATGGGCAAGAATGTCACTGTCATTATCCCTGACCAACTGCCACAGTCTCTGGAGTTTGCCACCGAGGGAATTGATTATGTCACTTTCTCTTTCAATGAGAAGCGTGCTGGCAACATTATCAGGAACACGCAGCTGATTTTATGCCTTGACTACAATGATATCGACCGTGTCGACAAGATGAGCCCACTAATCAAAGAGAGTAGGGTGCCCAAGGTGCTCATTGACCATCACTTGAATCCTACACCAGTTTTCGACGTGATGTTCTCGTTCCACCATTTGTCATCGACTTGTGAGGTCGTTTACCGCATTTTGAGAGAAGCCGATTGGCTCCAATATACCGACAAACTGGTGGCGTCGCTACTGTTTGTGGGAATGATGACCGACACAGGCAACTTGTCTTGGAGCTCTTCTTATCCCGAGGTGTATGAGATCATGGCTCGGCTCATGGAGTATGGCATCGACAAGCCTTACCTCTACAAGCAGGCGATGGACACCGTGCCGCTAAATAGCTTAAAACTTCATAGCTATGCCTTGCTCAACAAGATGACCGTCATTGATGACAGCATAGCGCTGATAGTTCTTGACAAAAACGACCTCGAGACATTCCACTACAAGACTGGTGACACTGAGCGACTGGTGAACCGCCCTCTCTCGGTGAAAGGCGTCTATTGGTCAACCTTCATGCGTGAGGACCCCGACTGCATCAAGGTGTCGATGCGCAGCGAGGGCGACTTTGCAGTCGATACCCTGTGTGCCACTTATTTCGGTGGTGGAGGCCACAAGAATGCTGCAGCAGGAGAGTTTTATGGCTCGTTGGCCGAGGCTATAGAGATTTATAATAAGATAGTAAAGAAAGTAAAAACCGATAAAAAATAGAGAAATGAGAAATACTAGACTTTTATTATTCATGCTTGCGTTTGTAGCAGCAGTTTTTATGTCATCGTGTAGTGATAGCGAGAGCTATGCCGAACTGCTCGAGAAAGAGCGCCATGCCACTAACGCTTATTTGGCAAACTGCCGCGTGGTGAATGAGATTCCTAGCGACACCGTGTTTGAAGTGGGCAAGGACGCTCCATATTATAGAATCGACCCCGAGGGCAATATCTATATGCAAGTGCTCAAAGCCGGCGACCGCAAAAACGACAAAGTCAAAGACTCTGAGAAGATATACTTCCGATATATGCGTTATGACCTTTATTATTGGTACACCTATGGCGAAATGCTGGGTGACGGCAACGAGAATGACATGAATCTCTCGCCCACCTATTTCAATTATGGGAACTACGCTCTCGCCAACTCGGCGCAATGGGGGTATGGCATACAGATGCCTTTGAAATTCTTAGGTGTTGACAGCGAAGTAAACCTTATCATCAAGTCGCAATATGGCTTGGCTAGCGAGATTTCTAATGTTAGACCATACCTCTATCATTTGCGCTATTTCCGCAATCAAATTTAAGCTTCAATGCAGAATCTTTTTCAATGCATAATGCACAATGGCGTTAGATACTTGATGGGCGCGCTTCGCGCTTAAAATTAAAAAAAAATTCTAATAAAAATTTTGCTACCAGCAAACATGAAATTTTATAACAAATTTTAATTGAATTTTAAGCGAAGCGACCATATAGCCTCATGGCAATGCGGAATGCAGAATGCGGAATCTTTTTCAATGCCCCAATCCTCAATCCTCGATAAACGAATAACGATAAACTAAAAAATATAATTATATGTCTCTAATAAAATCAATATCGGGCATCCGTGGCACTATCGGAGGTCCAGCTGGTGATGGTTTATCGCCATTAGATATCGTAAAGTTCACAACGGCTTACGCTACTTTCATTCGTCGCAACTCTACTAGTGAGTCAAATGTTATTGTCGTGGGCCGCGACGCGCGACTCTCGGGACGCATGGTGCTCAATATCGTGGTTGGCACGCTCACAGGTATGGGTTTTGACGTGGTGAACATTGGTCTTGCTACTACACCCACCACCGAGCTTGCTGTGGTTTGGGAGAAAGCCTGTGGCGGAATCATTATCACCGCCTCGCACAACCCTAAGCAGTGGAACGCATTGAAACTGCTCAACGAGAATGGCGAGTTCCTCGATGACGCACAGGGCAAAGAGGTGCTGCGCATTGCCGAGGCCGAGGAGTTTGACTATGCTCCAGTAGAAAAGTTGGGCCGTGAGCAGAAGAACTACACCTATCTGCGACGCCACATCGATGCCGTGAAGGCGTTGAAGCTTGTTGATGTGGAGGCTGTGAAGAACGCCAATTTCAAGGTGGCTGTTGATGCCGTCAACTCTATAGGTGGCGTGGCAATTCCCAAATTGCTTGAGTCGATGGGTGTGAAGAGCGAGAATATCATCAAGCTTTTCTGCGACCCGACAGGCAACTTCGGGCACACCCCAGAGCCGATTCCCGAGAATTTGACCGCTATACAAGACCTCATGAGACAGGGCAAGGCCGATGTGGGCTTTGTCGTTGATCCCGATGTTGACCGTTTGGCTATTGTGATGGAGAACGGCGAGTTCTTCGTTGAGGAATATACTCTTGTGGCAGTAGCCGACTATGTGCTCTCGCACACTCCAGGCTCAACAGTTTCTAACCTGTCGTCTTCACGCGCATTGCGTGACGTGACTAGAGCTCATGGCTGCACCTATACAGCAGCTGCCGTGGGGGAGGTGAATGTTACCACCGAGATGCGCCGCACAGGTGCAGTGATTGGCGGCGAGGGCAATGGTGGAGTAATCTATCCTGAACTGCATTATGGCCGTGATGCACTCGTGGGAGTGGCGCTCTTCCTCACTCTGCTTGCCAAGAGCGGCAAGAAGGTGAGCGAGCTTAAAGCCACCTATCCACAATACAGCATCGCTAAGACTAAACTCCAGCTCACTCCCGAGATGAATGTAGATAAGATTCTTAAAGCTGTTGAGGAGCACTACAAAGATGAGGAGCTCACCACCATCGATGGCGTGAAGATTGACTTCGAAGACGGCTGGGCACACCTGCGCAAGAGCAACACCGAGCCCATTATCCGCATCTACAGCGAAGCCCACACTATGGAAAAAGCACAGCAGCTTGGTGAAGACGTGAAGAAAATCGTCGAGTCGCTGATATAATATTAAGGTGAGAAAATGTTTATTGACTTATAGAAGATATTAACCTATTGCCACATAAAGTCGCCCCGAAACGCTATATACGCTTCGGGGCGATATTATTATTTTAACGTGAGTTCGATGAAAATAATTTGCTGTGTATCAGCTGCTCCCCTAAGATAGGGGAGCTGGCACGAAGTGACTGAGGGGTATGAAAATTGCGAAAATGCAATCCCTTGAGTCTATCATACTCCCCCTTACCCCCTCTATCTTAGAGGGGGAGT
>JAFZUL010000037.1 GCA_017618355.1 Muribaculaceae bacterium | reverse complement strand
CTCACAGGTGAAGTCAGTGATTAGCACAATGGGCATAAATTGAGGCTGATAAGTTGGACTGTACTCGTCCTCGAAGTCAGTCCTTTCTATTGCCATGCGCACGTCATGGGAATAGAACAACTGCTCAATCCATTGTGCCTGCTCCATGGTCAAACCGCTTGTCTCGACCTCATATTGCTTCTCGTTGTGCTGGTTGTAGAAAGTCGAGAGCCTATGTATGGCTGCTATTGAGCGGTCAACCTTCGCCTTCTGCGTGGTGATCGCGTTCAGAGCGCAAAGCTCATAGCAGTTGTAGGCATTTCTAAAATACAACGCTACTTGAGGCTCGCCGTCCTGCACATAGTATGTGAAGGCGCGTTGCCCAGCGTGCAGACTGTAGGCGAGTAGCCTCACACGGTCGGGTGTGTGGTCTAATCCATCAGTCACCCATCCCATCATCGACTGGTAGGTGACCTCAATCTTCTCTATACGGTCTTGGTTGTATGAGGCTCTGCTTTCCCTTCTTACCACAAGGTATGGTTCGCCGCCATCGTGACTCACCACCAACTCGTGACGCACCAAAACATCTTCATTGGCCGCTGCGAAGAAATACAGGTACTCGGTTGCGTCTTTTGATGTCATCTTCGACGATTGAGTGGTGAGGAAGTTGTTCCGTAGGAACTCAGCGATGTCCCCATCAAACCTATGCTCAAGGTAGATTACCTTGAACGAGCATAGTTGATGGGTTACTTCGTTTGCTGTCGCTGTCACGGTGAAGTCGTTCATCGCTGAGTTGTTTTCACGCATATACATTTCCACCACAGACCGAAGGTCGAACACTTTGATCTGTCTATTAAAGGGGAAGTGGCTTGCAGCGAATACCACGGCACCAGCCGAGGTCAATGCAATCTCCACCTCGCCATCGGTGTCCGTTGCGATGACGAGGTCAGGGATTGCTGAGGAGAACAAAAGAGCCGGTATCTGAGTTGAGAGTGTGATTGCCATATAAAAATCGTTTTCGGTTTCTCTGTGGCAAATGTAGCATACAGATCCCATTCACTAAAAGACAAAACCGCGAGCGAAGCGAGCCGCCCGGGTTTCCCTGTGTACAAGCAGCGAGCGCACCTGGATGCGCTCGCGAAAATTTTTCACTTCCTTGTCCTTTCCTTGTGTCTAGTCTGCAACTCCAGCAGGCAGTAACTGCCCATCATCGCCAGTTCTCGGTACTGGTCGCACTGCGCCATCCACTCAATGGTTCCCATCCCTGCTGGGCGGTAGTCCTGCACTATCAGTGCCGCCTCTATAGCGAGCGTCTGCAGTTTCTCGAGGTCTCTATCGGTCATCTTGCTGTAAATCATAATTCGGTCTCTTTAAGTGGTGGGGATCTTTTTGTGTCCCCACCACGTGGTTAATTACTCGTCGTTGTCGCTCTCTTGCCACCACTGCACGGGTCTAGGAGTGTGCGCCCACTGCAGTACTTTAGCTTCAGGGAAAACCTTGTCAAGTCCCACACCGTTGGCGTACTGCCATCCCTCGCTGATGTGGTATTGCAGCACTAGGGTTGAGCGGTAGCGGTTTTCCTCTACGATTGCAATCACTTCGTGGCTTGTCTCGATGCCCAGGTGTACCAGGCCGCACTCTGGGAGCTCGCTCCCTGGGTGCCATTCAAATTGTTCTACTTGTATCATAATGGTTAGGTTTCTGTGAGTGGTGGGGTGCTCCCCACCACTCGGTTAAACATCTTGTTACTTGCTCTCGGTGCTTGGTTCGGTGTTAGCTTTCTTGGCGGTGCGCTTGCGTGGTGTGCGCTTTGCCTTGCTCTCTGCCGGTGCTTGCTCGGTGCTCTCCACCGGTGCGGTGCTCTCGCTCTGCTCGGGCTTGCTCGCCTTCACGTCTGCCATCAGCTTGGAGTAGACTCCCTTGGGGATGATGGCGCCATGACGTGAGCGCAGGATGAAGGCGTAGCGCAGTGCCTTGAGGGGGTTGGCGAAGTAGAACTCCTCGCTCTTGTTGTTGTCCTCACTGCGGTAAACGTGCCAAAACGAACCGCTCTTTAACTCTCTCTTCGATGCTAAAACTAAATTTGCCATAGTAGTAAAATTTTGATAGTGAATAAAATATGTGAATTGAAAAAATTAGACTTTATAGATATTGATGTAACTCACTTGGATGCCCATCTCGAAGGCGATGCGCTCCGCCTTGTCGCTTGCCTCGCTCTCGGTGCGTGCCTCAACCTCAAAGGTGTAAACCTCGTTATCAAGGTCCACCAAGTCGGCGGAATAATTATTGGATGCGGTAGAGCGGTAATCTTTTTTCTCTGCTGTGCTTGCAGCCTGGTCAGCCGAGATAAGGAATGATATGTTTACTGATGTTGTCATGATGATGAAATTTTTTTGAAGTGAATAATTTTTGTCTACGTATATCGCGTATAATCTTTTTTCGGTGCAGGATAAGTGAGTCAAGGGAAGCGACAGGCAAGGCTTGACCGAAAAAAATCTCACCCCTTGGGGCGCAGCATTATTTTCAGCGTAGCGTAAAGAAAAAAATGTGAGATTATTTTCGAGTCAACTCGACATGGGCCTTGCAAGAGAGCGGCTTGCACTAACTTTGTGCCGTAAAAAGTTGTACACAGCGATAGCAGTAGACGAAATCACGGCGAAAAAATCGTCATGGCGGCATCACTATCATTCTGAAGGCCGACCAAGCGGAGAGCTCAGCTAAAACGAATGAATGGTGCTTGCACCATACTAATGAATAGTTTTAAGTTATGAGTTCACAGTTTTCAGTAACAAGTACGTTTGTCGGTTGCGCTTTGGATTTCATGTAACCGTAATGTAACTCACATGTAACTGCAATTTTATGGCATGGCAAAATATGGCAAAATATGGCAGAATATGGCAATATAAGATTATCAAACAAAATGAGCCTTGTATATCAAGCAGTTAACAATAGGTGTAACGCAGAAATAATGCAATTATAAGGCAAAATGTGTTGAAACCCGCATGAATACTTGTAGGTTCGGAGATTATACAGTAATTTTGCACATGTGATTCAAAGGAATAATAACCTACTGATAGACTATGAGACCAGACAATGAGTCATTCATGCAGGAGTTGGAGAAGTTGCAGAGAGTCAACAAACTTCGACTTGCTAAGATTCTTAGACTAATTGGCATGAGCCATGATGAGCTATCATTGATAGAGAGCAACATGGCAGATGAGTCATTGGTTGCCTTCTATTATGAGAAATTGCTGTCTCTTAGTGTCGTTTATGATGTTCTAGACCGTCTCTGGATAGCTTATCAGCATCTTCAGAAGATGTATGGTTTTAATTCATACCTCGAGCTTGCAAAGGAAATGAAAATAAAAAGCGATGTTATTTATCGAGCTTTTGATGGAGACACCAAATGTTTAAACGAGGACTTTATAAAGAAATTCAATAGCACTTTCGGTGACATTTTCGATTTGGAATGGCTAATCTACGGTAATGGAACGATGTTTCAGGACCCACATTACTATTATTATCAATACAAATTCCGTTGCAGGAAACCAGCAGCAAAAGTTGCAACTAATGCGTTAAATGTCCAAAAAGACTATGATTTAGATCCTATTGAGCGGTGCCGTAGGAGGATGTTCATTAAGAAAGCTATCAATCCTGATTACAAGTCTGAGACTATAAGAAAGATAAAAGAATACAATCATGAGATAGATGGTTTGTGGTCTCGCATCGAAAGGCGTGAGAAGGAAATCGAAGAAAATGAGAAGACCTTAGCAGCCTTCTTTATAATGGAAGTTCTTGATGAAATCGAAAAACTTTAATCGAGATAAAGAATCGAGTTTTAATGCTTTTAACAGACTCAGCCCCGAACGTTTTGCGTTTCGGGGCTGGCTCTTATTTGAATGTTTTATTATTTAAGCTAAACTTTGTCTTGAGATTTCAGTTGCTCAATCTCTGCTTTCAGCTTTTGGTTTTCGAGTTCCAGTGCTTCTACTCGTGCTTGACTTTTGTCAAGTAGAGAAATCAGCTTCTCTATGGCTGATAATTGTTGTCCAAGATTACCATCAGACTTCTCGATAGGGGAGTTGATAACTGGTTTCTTTGGTTGTTCAGCCATCCAGTATTTGTCTATCTTAACTTTTTTGCCATATAGTGACTTCAGTTTCTTGAGAAACTCTTTTGATGGTTTCCTCTTTCCATTCTCTATCTGCGACAGATATCCTTGTGGCATATCCATTTTCTTGCTTAGTTCTAGCTGAGTAATACCCAAGTCTGTTCTAATTTGTTTGACATTTAGAAATTTTGCTTCCATATTCAAAATAAAAAACAATGCGTAGTATATGTTATATCACCACGCAAAGTTATAATTATATTCTGATATATCAAAGAATATTGCAATAATTTCGCAATAATATCACTTATGTGCTTTTGATTTCAGATTTAAGCGTTATATGCTTCTGCGAGTTCTGAGTAGAAATTGATTAATGAATTGCGGAGTTCCATATCAATGTATGGAATCTCTCCCTCACGCAGTAGGCGCATACACTCAGTGAGATATTCAGGTGGCGAGGTTTTAAAGCTAGCCAACCAATAGGCGCTTGTTCCACGAGGTGATAGAGTGTGAGTATGACCATAAAGTCTGCTCCACACATAGAACATCGGAACCTTTAATGCCTCCACGTTTGAGAGTTTTGGGTCTTTCATAAAGTCAAACCCACGTTCTGCTTGAATCCTATCTTGAATCAGGCACAGCCCATTCACTAGGTCTATTAAATCTCCTTTACACGGATATCTGTCCATAGTTATAGAAATGGTGCGTGAACATAAGGATTTTTTCTGTTGCTCACGATGTATTGTTTAAGTGTCTCACGCTCTACATCAAATTCCTCGACAAGTTTATCAAGTAGTTCGGCTGAATGAGTTTGGTTGTCGAATAACTGTTCACGAGTGATGCACGTTCTCATTATTGAAATCGTGTCTGTCAGTCTTTCGCTAAAGAAAACAATATCATTGGCAGTACCAATCATGTTGTTTGGGTTGTCTTTTGTTGGATGTGGAGTCATCACAAAGCTGCCGTTGTTGGCAAAGAACTCTGCTATAGCATCAATTTTTGAAATCTTCTCATCCAAGAACCTTTCCATATAGCGGTCAAAGAAGTGTGAAGTGATGAAAAAGAATTGGTTGTCATGGCTGCCACCTCTTACCAAAGCATTCATTCCGTGCTTATTGATGTATGTGATGAACGTGACGGCAGTCGGACCAATCTTTTTGAAAGTATTGTAGTCGTGAATGAGTGGTATCGAGCAAAATGTAGTATTGTTGTCAACCTGATAGGTAATAGCAGGAAACAAAACATTCTGCAACGATTTATGCTTCAGCATATATCTCCGTATCTTGGCACATGCTGTGCCATCAGGTCTCATTTTATTTGTTATTCGAGGATAGTACTCTGCGTGAATT
>JAFZUL010000036.1 GCA_017618355.1 Muribaculaceae bacterium | reverse complement strand
TCCAGGTAAGGCCGACCGTGAAGGTGCGACGAACGGGATTGAATGCGGTGGTCTCGCGAGGGCCATATACTGTTACTCCCGTTCTGTTGGTGTTGAAAATATCGTCTAAACGCGCGTCAATGGTCAGCGTTCCGAGTTTGTGCAGATTGAAGTCGCGCTGTATGCCCAATGTCACGCCGAATGGTGCGTGGGTGACGCGGAAGTTGTCGTGGTCGCCTTTAGACAGCAAGTGCATCGAGGCGTTCAGTCTCCAATCATGAGGCAATTCAATGTCGTTGTTCCAAAAAAAGTCAACTATGGGATGATTCAGTGTGATGATAGAGCCATCGGCACATGGAGTCTTATAGTTCTGGAAATCTATCATGAGGTTCCACATGGGGTGCCAGCAACCTATCACTGGGCGCAGCGAGGGATTGATGATAAGTCGGTTGAAATCCTCGCTGGTGTTGATGGGGAGTAACAAGCTCACCAGTGGGTCTTCAGCGCCTGGATAAGGCTCTGTAGATAATGTCACAGTGTTCTTGATGCGGGCATAATTAATGCTGAGGTTCATCCACTTGTAGGCCGCGTTTAGTACTAGGCTGTGAGTGTAGGTAGGCTTCAGGTAAGGATTGCCGCTCTGGTAGGTGTAACGGTTGATATAAATTGTCGAACTGGTGAGGTTGTCATAGTGTGGACGCTCTATGTCGCGGCGGTAAGATAGTGCCAGCTGAACGTCGCCAATGGGTGTCATGATGGTTGCTGTAGGGAACCAGTCGCCATAGTTGCGGCACACCTCATCCTCGCGCACGCCAAAGTTGAAATAATCGTTGCTCAGATGCTCATAGCGCAGTCCCACTTGTGTGAACACTCTTCCAAAAGCTCTGCCATACTCTACAAATGCCGCTGTCGAAGACTCATTGATTTCGGTGTCGGTCGCCTTCACTGGTACCGCATCAGTAGCAGTGAGAGAATAGGCATCGGTGCGGTGGTTGTGGGAGTATTCACCACCCAGCGACAAGTTGCCGTTCCACACGGGATAGGAGAAGATAAGCTTCGTTGCCCAGAAGTTGTTGCTACTGCTGGTATTATTCTCTACGAAACGATGAGTTGCGGTGCCGTCGGGCTCTGTTGTGGTTTCGTCGGTACTTCCCGGTGTCTCGGTTTTGTCGAAGAGTCCGTCAACGTTGAAGTCAATGCCAAGATTGCCAACTTTACCATTATAATAGGCATTGAAGATGTGATTCTTAAACCCCTCATCGTTCCAAATCTTGCTCTCGGAGTGCTCAATGAGGCTGCCGTTCTCGTAGCTGTCGGTCAACATCGTGCCACCCCAATCCATGCCAGGCCGGCGGTCATATTTGTAAAAGGCTCCAAAGCTGTGGTGGTCGTTCACCATATAGTTGATTTGCAGTTGTGGCGACCACCCCTTCATCACGTATTTTGAGTCTTGCGACATGAAACTCTCATAGCGGTCAGGACCCACAAAGTAGGTGATGGTGTTTTCTTGTAACGACTTGCCGTGACCAATTCGTCCTGCCCAGAACGAGGCGGTGAGGTCGAGTCCGCCAATGCGGTAGTTCATGTCGAGGTTGTTGGTGAGAGTATAGCCATACTGATATCTGCCCTCCAAATTGTCCTGGAAACTGAAGCCCTCGCCTTGCGCCTTCTTGAGCTGGATTCGCACCACGGCTTTTGTCGAGGCGGCATAGCGTGCGCCAGGGTTCTGGATAACGTCAACATGCTGGATTTGGTCAGAGCGCAGACGTGAGAGCTCGCTCATGTCCTGAACCTTGCGGCCGTTGATATACACCTCGGCGTCGCCACGTCCCAGTACCTTTACTGCGCCGTCGCGCTCAGCTTGGAGCGAGGGCACTCTGGCGAGAGCGTCGGTCACCGTTCCGGCTTTTTCAAGGATAGTTCCCTCGATGGTCGTGCGCATGGCATCGCCCTTAACACGGGTCTTGGGCAGATTGCTCACTACAACCACCTCGCCCAGCAGTGTGGACTCGGGGTGCAAGGAGATAATTCCTAGATCGACGGTACTTGAGTTGATATATATTGTTTGGTAACCTATATAAGAAACCTTGACCAAGCCACCGTTTTGCAAAGCGGTGAGGTGGAACATACCCTGCTCGTCGGTGATGCCGCCTTGTACGTATGTGGAGTCGGGCATTGACATCATCACAACGTTCACAAATGGCATTGGTTCGCCATTCTCGTCAATCACTTTCCCGCTAACATCGGGAGCTTTACCGGTAGCTCCGGCAGTTAAAGACATCATAATTACTGCCATCAGAGCTGTTGTTTTTAGAATAAGTGCTTTCATTTTATCTTTTTTTTAAATTTTCGTTTCGTTGCTGTGTTCATGTCTTTGACGCAACGACGAGATAAAATGTTGCAGCAATTTTGGCATTCTTGCCAAGTTTTTAATAATTTTAACAATAAGGTTCAGTTGGTTGTTTCCTTTCCAGATAAAAAAGCTTGGCGCTTCAGAGGGCACCAAGCATTAATCTTTAATCACTAATCATTAATCTCTAATCCCTAATCTTCAATTTTTGATCAAAAATTGAATTACATTCTTGCCTTTTGTTTCTCGCCTGCGCCTGAGCCGCGGTAGTTGCTGCGTGCGGTGTTGAATTTCCAAGTGAGGTCGATCATGAATGTGCGGCGAGCTGGGTTATAGGTATAGATTTCTCTCACACCATAGATTACAGCACCGGTTTTGCTGGTGTTAAAAATGTCGTTGCAGCGCAAGTCGGCAGTCAGTGTTCCGAGTCGTCCCAGGTTGAAGTCTCGTTGCACGCCCAGACTGGTGTTAAAGCGCGTTTTGGTAAGGCGGAAGTTGTTGTAATCTCCGCGAGAGGTCCAGAATATGCTGGCATTCAGTCGGAAACCTTTTGGCAACTCAATGTCATTTTGCCAAGAGAGTTGCAAATATGGGTGGTTGAGGGTTAGTATCGAGCCGTCGGCGCAAGGAGTCTTATAGTCTTGGAACACTGTGAATACGCTCCATTGTGGATGCCAGCAGCCAATCACGGGACGTGCTATAAAATTGATTGACAGTTGGTTGAAATCCTCGGTGCTGTTTATTGGTCGCACGAGGCTTACCAGCGGATCATCGGCTCCGGGATAAGGTTCGGTTGACATAGTCTCACAGTCCTTAATGCGTCCATAGTTAAGGGTTAGGTTCATCCACTTGTAGGCAGTGTTGAGCACAAGGCTGTGAGTGTAGGTGGGCTTCAGGTATGGATTGCCGCTCTGATAAGTATAGCGGTTGATATATACCGTTGAACTGGTCAGGCTGCTATAATTTGGACGCTCGATGTCACGGCGATACGAGAGCGAGAGCTGTACGTCGCCTATGGGCACTGATATTGCTGCCGTGGGGAACCAGTCGCCGTAGTTGCGGCAAACCTCATCTTCGCGCACACCAAAGTTGAAATAGTCGTTTTTCAGGTGCTCATAGCGCAATCCCACTTGGGCAAACACTCTTCCGAAACGCCTACCATAGTCGATGAAAGCTGCTGTCGACGATTCGTTAATCTTGTTATCGGTAGCCTTTACTGCAACTGCATCGGTAGCAGTGAAAGAGTAGGCGTCGGTGCGGTGGTTATGGGAGTACTCGCCTCCAATCGACAGGTTGCCGTTCCATACGGGATAGGAGAAGATGAGCTTAGTTGCCCAGAAGTTGTTGCTGCTGCTGGTGTTGCTCTCAATGCTACGTTGTGAGGTCTCTCCTGTAGCCGATGTGGCGGTCTCAAATGTGCTGCCCGGAGTCTCGGTCTTGTCAAAGAGTCCGTCTACATTGAAGTCGATGCCCAGTTTGCCTATTCTACCGTTATAGTAGGCATTGAAAATGTGCTTTTTGAATGTGTCGCTTTGCCTGATGTCGCTCTCGGAATGCTCTGTCAAGTTGCCGTTCACATAATTGTCGGTATAGAACATGTCGCTGAAATCGGTGCCGGGATGCCGGTCATATTTATAGAATGCACCCAAGCTATGGTTTTCGTTAAACATATAGTTCACCTGCAATTGTGGCGACCAGCCCTTCCAGATGTTTTTGCCTTCCTGAGTTGTCACGCTCTTAATGTGGTCTGGACCAACGTAGTAGATAAGCTCGTTGTCCTGCAACTGCTTGCTGTGACCATAGCGACCAGCCCAGAACGAGGCGGTGATGTCAAGACCGCCCGTGCGATAGTTCAGGTCGAGATTGTTAGCGATGGTGTAGCCATACTGGTACATGCCATTAAGGTTGTCCTGGAAACTGAATCCATCGCCTTGCGCCTTTTTGAGTTGGATGAGTACCACGGCCTTGGTAGAGGCGGCATAGCGTGCGCCAGGGTTCTGAATCACATCAACGTGCTGGATTTGGTCGGAGCGCAGGCGTGAGAGTTCGTTCATGTCCTGCACCTTGCGGCCATTGATATACACCTCGGCCTCACCACGTCCTAGCACCTTAACGGCACCGTCGCGTTCGGTCTCGAGCGATGGCACTCGTTTCAGTGCATCATTAACGGTTCCTGCCTTCTCAAGGATTGTCCCCTCGATGGTTGTGCGCATGGCGTTGCCTTTAACGCGTGTCTTGGGCAGCTTGCTCACCACCACCACCTCGCCCAGTAGTGTGGCTTCGGGCTGCAAGGTGATGATGCCTAGGTCCACTTCACTTGAGTTAATATACATAGTTTGATAGCCGATATAAGAAATCTTTACCAGTCCACCGTTTTGCAGAGCAGTAAGTTTAAATGTTCCTAGCTCGTCGGTGATTCCGCCCTGCACATAGGCAGAGTCGGGCATCGACAGCATCACTACGTTCACAAATGGCATTGGTTCGCCATTTTCATCAATCACTTTGCCGTTAACATCGGGTGTTTTTGCCCCTGAAGCGCTGGCAATCAAGACTACCATCATCGCAGCAATAAGTGCAGTTGTTTTTAGAATAAACTCTTTCATTTTTCCTTATTTTTAAATTATACATTTTGTTTGCTTTGTTCACTCGTTAGACGCAATAAGCGTTTAAAATGTTTCAGCGATTTTTATGTTGTTGTCAAGTTTTTAATAATTTTAACAATCGATATGTTTCAAAAAATCATGTTCAGTGGCTCATTGCCGCCTGCATGATTTTAGATAAATTAGGCTGCGCCTCGGCAATATCATGCAAGCATGGCCCGCACTCGGCTTGCACTAATTTTGACGCAAAAATACTGCTATAATTACACTGCCAGCAAGTATTTGGGATATTCTGCAGGTTTTTGTGACGAATGGCAGTAAGATTTCATTATCTTCCAAAAAAGTTGTATCTTTGCGAAAAAGTTTAAATAGATATTGCTATGATTAAGGATTTCAATTTTTACGCGCCAACACGAGTAGTGTTCGGTCGTGAGTCGGAGAAGAAGATTGGTGAACTGGTAGCGTCCTGTGGTGCCAAGAAAGTGTTGATCCATTATGGTGGCGGTTCGGCGGAGCGTTCGGGTCTGCTCGATGTGGTGCGAGAGAAGTTGCGTGATGCTGGCATCGCATTCTGCGAATTGGGTGGTGTGGTGCCCAACCCACTGCTCTCTAAGGTTCGCGAAGGCATTGAGCTTTGCCGTCGCGAGGGTGTGGACTTTATCCTTGCCGTGGGTGGTGGCAGTGTGATAGACTCTTCCAAAGCGATAGGCTATGGTGTGCCTTATGATGGCGACGTGTGGGACTTTTGGGCAGGAAAAGCGGCGCCCAAGCAGTGCCTGCCTATTGGTGTGGTGCTTACCATCCCTGCTGCCGGAAGTGAGATGTCGTCGAGTTGCGTTATCACTGCTGATGAAGGACTGCTCAAACGTGGCATTAACAGTGACTTGTGCCGATGCCGATTTGCCGTGATGAACCCCGAGCGCACCTACACCTTGCCTCCCTACCAAACGGCGGCTGGAGCGACCGATATCATGATGCACACAATGGAGCGATATTTCTCGAAATATGAGGACATGACGCTTACCGATGCCATCAGCGAGGCTTTATTGCGCACCGTCAAGGATTCTGCTCTTGTGGTGATGCGAAACCCCGAGGATTATCGTCATCGTGCACAAATCATGTGGGCAGGATCGCTGGCGCACAACGACTTGACCGAGTGTGGCACCGAGAAAGACTTTGCCACACATCGCCTTGAGCATGAGTTGAGCGCTCTCTTCGGTGTTACACATGGTGCAGGCTTGGCGGCTATATGGCCTTCGTGGGCACGTTATGTTAAAGACAAGCACTTGAGTCGGTTTGTGCAGTTTGCCGTCAATGTGATGGGAGTCCCCAATGACTTTTCTCATCCCGACGAGACAGCCGAGCGAGGCATTTGTGCCGTAGAGGAGTTCTATCGCCAGATTGGTATGCCCACCAACATCCATGAGTTGCTGGGACGAGAAATCACCGACCAAGAGATTGACACGATGGTTGAGAAGTGCTCGCGCGGCGGCACCATCACCCTAGGCGCAATGGAAGTGCTCGACGCCCAAGCCATGCGCTACATCTACCTCATGGCCCGGTAGTCACGGCAATTCATTTTCGGCTATGCAAAAAGAGTCTGAGTCATAATTCTATCAATTGAATCATGACCCAGGTCAGTCAACTGTGTAATTGTTATTCAATCGGGATTTGGATTATGGAGAGCCATTTTTCGGGATCCTCCTGGTTCCAGGCACCATCAATGTAGCAGGTGCGGGGGTGGCCGGCAATTTTGTAGCCATGCTCCTCCATATAGCGGAAAGCTTCGGTGTAGGATTCATAGAAACGTTCATAGGGACCGATATGCTTCATGCAGAGCGCCTTGGGTATGGCTGGCAGGCGTTTAAACTGGATGATGTCGCTGTCCTGGCCCATTTCCTCGACCTGTTCACAATACTCGATATCGATGTCAGTCAGTTTGTACTCCTTGTGATGCTCGATGGTAAAGCAGTAGCCCGGAGGTGGGCACTTGCAGCCTAAGCGTTGCATCTCCGGTCCTATCTTTTCGTAGCACATTGGACCGAGAGCTGCATAGTTGGGGATGACTTCACGATGACTTGCCACAATGATTTCTGGCAAAGACTGAATGCTGAATTTTTCCATAGTCTTCATTTCTTTGCGAGAGTTTCTCCAGTTGAGCAGTCGTTCACGACGTGCTATCAGTTGCTGCAACTGCGCTTCCGTGTCATTGATTTTTGCGTCAAGTTGGCGGATGCTAGGGGTGTGCGAATCGTCTTCGTGCAGTTCTTTGATCTCATCCAGCGTGAATCCAAGCCGTTGCAGATCACGGATGGTGTTCAGACGTTGCATCTGGTCGATGCTGTAGTAGCGGTATCCCGTCCACTCGTCCACCTCGTCAGGCAGGAGCAATTCCTTCTGCTCATAGTGACGCAAAGTCTTTATAGTAACCTGCATCAACCGTGAGAACTCTCCGATTTTTAATTTTGTTTTCTTACTCATCATCGTACGACGTTTTGCTAAGCTAATACAAAATTATGGTATGCCCTAAGGGACGAGTCAAGAGTCAACAATAGATTTAACACAAGTTTAACAGTTGTCTAATTTTTCATGCGTTGTTGCGCATCCTTTCCGGCGCCAGTGCCTTTGTACTTGCTGCGGGTGGTGTTGAAGCGGTAGTTGAGGGATAACACGAATTTATGGGTAGAGTAGCGGTTGTTCTGCTGAATCTGGTAATAGCCCATATCTGCGAACTCATTAAAGTGGTTGCGCTGGAGCACGTCGAGCACCGAAGCTTTCAGGGTGAGTGCATTGTCTTTCAGGAAGCTTTTCTGCACGACAAATGCTAGGCGGATGTTGTCACAGTCGCAGTAGAAGTTCTGCATGTGGCCGCGTGAGCGGTACATGAAGTTTATGTCGAACTTCCAATCATACTTGAAGCTGAAAGTGTTGAAGGCGTTCAGGGTGAACACGGGCTTGTTATAGTAGTCGCGCCGTGTGCCGTCGGGACCCTCAATGTCGAGGTAGAAGTCCTGCTTGTCCACTCCCGCTGTGGCATTGAGCGACCAGATGCCTACACGTGGCGTCGCCGAGATATAGAAGCTATAGGTTTTGATGGGCTTGTCGAGATTGATGTGCTTGATGAGTGCGGCATCATCGTCGGTGATGAACGCCCATTGCGTAATGGCATTCTTGCAGCGCTCGTAGGTTGCCGTGAACGAGAGCCATCGCCACGACACATTGAGAGTGAGGTCGCGCAAGCGCTCGTTAAGCAGTTGCGAGTTACCAGCCTGCATCGAGTAGCGGCTGATGTAGGTCACGGCATCGTTCATCGCAAAGAATGTGGGGCGGTTGGTCTTGATAGTGTAGGACAATCCTGCATTCACATTTCCTATATTTACCGAATAGACCGCAGTAGGGAAGAGCTCATCCATGCTGCGATGCAGGTAGTCGTTGTTCATTTGGTCGTCATAGTCGTAGAGGGTATGCTCGTAGCGCAGTCCCACGCTTGCCTGGCCATAGCGCTCAAAGTCAAGGCTATACTCGGCAAAGGCGGCAATATTGTTCTCGGTGATATCGGCATCGGTGTTGGCGATTGATGCCTTGTCAATCCAATATGTGTTGTGCCGCTTGGCGAAAGTCATCTCGGTACCGCCCTCAATCTTGCCTTTCCACACGGGGTAGGAGAGTACCAGTTTAGTGGCATATAGGTGGCTATTGGAGCCCGATTTGCTAAGCACTAAATCGTCATTGACAAGGCTCTTCTCGATGTTTTCCCTGTCGGTGTTGATTTCAGTCTTCATAAAATCGAAGTTGAAATCAATGCCCAGTTTGCCCACGTTGCCGCTGTAATAAGTGTTAGTGAGCCAGCCTAGAGGCTTGCTTTCTTTGCTAGTCTGCTCTGAATAGAGATGGTCGATGAGCGTCTCGTTCTCAAACACATCCTCATCATAGATGACCATATTGGTTCCACCCAGATAGTGCGTAAGGTCGGCACGCACGCCCACCGAATGGTTGTCGTTGATTTGCCAGTTCACACCTGCCGTGTAGGTTAACTGGTCATTCTTCCACGTCATAGTGTAAGGACCGTTTTGACGGAAAACTTTGCTGGTTTTTGTTATCTCCTCCAAATCGCTGTACTGGCGATAGTCTTGATGGAAATAATACACCGAGCCAAACACATCAACGTTGTTGATGCGATAGTTGAGGCCAAGTTTGCTCGATGGACGGTTGAAGCCATAGCGCAAGTCCTGTTCGCTTGTCAGCGTGAGGTCGAGGCCAAAGCCTTCGCCCTGCTGCTTCTTTGTGCGGATGCGCACCACCGCCCGCACTGTGGCATCGTATTGGGCGCCAGGGTTGTTGATGACCTCCACATCGCGGATGTCCTCGCTGCGCAGGCGTCTCAACTCGCTGTCGTCGCGCATGAGGCGGCCGTTGATGTAGATAAGTGGCGCGCCTTTCCCCAGCACCTCAGGAGCATCCTCGCTGCCTGTCATTCCAGGCACCTTGACTAGCATCTCTCCGACTGTGCCGGTGTTGGCAAGTTCAGTTCCCTCAATGCGGGTGACAATGGCGTTTCCCTTGAGACGAGTGTTGGGGAAGTAGCCTTTCACGACCACTTCCATCAATTCCATCATCTGTTCGTCGTATGGGATAGTGTCTTGTTCTGATATTGGCTCCTGCGCCAGTGCATTCATGCAACCGACGCAAACGAGAATACTAAGAATTAAATGCTTTGTCACTTTCTTATTTTTGTTTCGTTAAAAAATCGATTATCCTTCCGACACCAACAATGCCGAGATTCCTATGCCACCCATTGCTAATAAAGTCAAAGTAAATATTGATATTATGAGGGTGAGAAATAGGTAGCCCAAAATGCGGCGCTTTTTGTATCCGGAGAATTGGCTTAGTGCCACGAAAATCATAAACACTGATAGGATTTTGAATATCTCCAAATTAAACAGGTTTCCTATCATTGAAAAGATGCTGAACGAATTGGAGGTATATACTATTGCCACTATGAATTCCGAGAACCGAAGGTCGGGAATATTAGGCGAGCGGCGCAGGAAAAAGTATAACGGCCATGAAAACAGTATAAGCGTCAATAATGAGAAAATGGCTGGATTCTTTTCCCATAGAGCCATCATAATCTTGGCAAACCTGAAGCCAAGTTTATATAAGGGCGGCTTTTGTTGTTCTGTCTCTACCTCTATAACACGACTCGCCTCTTGCTTTGCGATTTCTTTCTCTTGCTCAACTATCTCGGTTTGGTTGTCGGTGGGCTGAGGAGCAGTTGAATCTACGTCAAGTTTGATGCCTTGTTCTATAATGATAAAGAAAGTCAACAATATGAAGAACATTTTGAATGGCGGGAAATAGGCCGACTGCATGCCGCTCAGGTAATCGCGAATCATATATCCTGGGCGAAGCATCAAGTCGCGAAGACTGCGAAACATGCTTCGATTGCCCATGCCCCACACATCAAGGAAATGCTGGAGCGCTTTCTTGAATGAAAAGCGGTCCACAGTGGACGATTGACCACAACGGGGACAGTAATTACCTTGGTATTCTGTGCCGCACGAAGAGCACTCATGGATTGACTCGGAGAGCGGTGCCAGCTTGGGAGGCGTGATTTGCCAAATATGGAAGGCACGCTTCATGACTGCCCACTTCTTTTTTATGGATGTCAGGTAATTGAGAATCTTTTTTATTCCTCTTTTTTTGTTTTTTTCTTTTGTTTCCAAGTTTTCGGCCTCTTCGGGGGCTTGATCCTCGGTTTCTTTTATATCATTTTCGGTAAAATCAAACTTTTTCACATAGACTCTTGAAGGGTTGCCCTCCAAGTCGTTCATCTCGGTAAGGAATTCGCATCCATATTTCTCGTATAGCCCACTCAGATTAGTTGATATATACACTTGAGGAACCTGTTCTTCATGTGCAAGACGCTCGATTTCCTTAAACAGCAGTTCCACATAACGATGTCCCCGATGCTCAGGGAAAGTATAGACAAATCCCATCCATGGGGTGAGCTCTGTAGGTTGAATGTCATCCTTTTGGGCATAAGTGCAATAAGATATCAACTCGTCCCCATCAATGAGCAGCAATACTTTTGAGTCCTCTCCAACGGTGTCAAAAAAGGTTCCCTGGCTTAGCAACTCATAGAGAAATACGCCTGGTTTCCAGTCGCTTCTCTTGATTTCCTCAAGCCAATGATCTTGCCTGTCATTCTCGTGAAAACTGATTACTTCCATTGATTTGTTGTTTTATCCATTGCAAAATTACCATATTATGGCAATACTCACAAATTAATCATCATAATAGTTTTATTGATGCCCGATTGGCATGACATATTTATTCAAATCCTAATCGTTTCCGGGCTTCCTCGTTGGTGAAGATTTCTTTTGCAAGGTGCCGGCACTTGGTTTTCTCTGGGCAGTCGGCACAGGTATCATAGCCTTTGCTCTCCACACACTTTCGAATCTCGCACATCGAACTGCAATAGGGAGTCTTGCAACCCTCTGTTCGGCAACCCATACAGTTGATCCATTCGGGTCGTATGACATCAGTATGATTCAGCTCATTCCATAGTTTTGCAGTCTTCTCGCGCAAATCATCATCATTGTTGATTGTTGCGATTCGTGCGTCACATTTCTCACAATCAAGCCCGCAATAGGCAATCAGTAGGTTTTCCATATTTTTTGTTGTTTTATTTTATTTGTTCTAATTATATGTCCCTCTTCGAGCGCGGCAAAAGTCGCTAAGAGGCAGACTAAGGTGGCAGAATATTGTAATTCTATCAATGGCAAAGTGAGAGGTATTGCAAATAGCAAAGCACCCGTGAGTTTGTTTGATATAGAATGAACAGCCACGAATTGTCTCTGCAGGATAAATCCAGAGATGATATTTATGAATTTGATTGCTGCAATGATTCCTATCCACAAATAAATCCAAAGGGGAATGGCAAGTACCGGGAGCAGTTTTATCAAGCAAACTACGACAAAGAAGCAATCGGCTGCAGAGTCTAATTTCGCGCCTAATTCACTTGCTAAATTCGTTCGTCTGGCAACCCATCCATCAAGTACATCAGATGCTCCTGCTATGATATACAAAGTATAAAAAGCAGGTGACAGTGCTGTGCAAAATAGCAGCACAATGCTGCACAAAACCCTGATTCCTGTTATGATGTTGGCTGTCATGTTTTTAACCTTTTATTTTAAGTCCTGGATAGTAGCACCAAGCGATAAAGGCAGGGATGACAGATGAGATAAACTGCAGCCAACGGAAATCCACCACACAAGACCAGCCTCCAATCAAAGCACGAAGGCTATAGAGCACAATGATGACAATAATGGCAGTGCGAGTTAATGGGAGCCGTCGGATGTCACCAGAAGCTGAAAGGGCATAGAGTCCTGCCACTGTGAAAGCAATAGCAATTCCAATGGTTATGGCATAAAGCATCCAGATATGGCCAAAGACCATGTTATGCATCATTTCCTTGATTCCATATGCATCGAATGCTTCATCTAAAGCAAATAGACATCCGATGTGCCCGATGGCAATAATGAAATGGAGCACAGCTCCAAGGCGTAATCTTTTCATACTTTTCCTATTTTTTGACATCCGCTCTTATCAATCAGGTAGCTGTCAGTGCTTGATACTTCGCATCCCTGCTTTTCATAATAGGCGAGCATCTCTGGCAACTTCTTCAAGTCGTAGCTAGTGATACAGTCAGAGAGGACGTGGACCGTGTAGCCTGCTTTCCGCATGTTGAAGCAGGTGGATTTCACGCAGGCGGTAGCATCAGCACCAGCAATATAGAACTCTGTGATTCCGTTTTCCGCAATGAACATGGCAAACGCCTCACTCGTCAATGCATTACTTTTTGTTTTCACAAAAATGTTATCCGAAACAACCTTCAGTTCCGGTACTAACTCCTCTCCACGAGTACCAGGCTTAAAGGTTCGTGTGCCAGCGGTGATGTTGTTGTGCCTGATATAGACGACGTGCATACC
>JAFZUL010000035.1 GCA_017618355.1 Muribaculaceae bacterium | reverse complement strand
TCAAAAGACGATTTTAGCTTTAGGCTAGATGGGCGTTACGCTTAAAATTGAGAGAAAATTAGTTATTAAAATACTATGCTGGACCCTTATGTTCAAGAGTCGCCTAACGGCGAGAACCACGAAGTGCTCACGACCCGCAGGGGAGCCCGAAGGGCAAGCGAAGCGCAGTAAATCTCACAAATCATTCCAAATATTTCAAATGATATTTGTTTGAATTTGCTAAAGATTTGATCGAATTCTGCCCGAAGGGCACTCAAGCGGCATAACTAGCAAGCCCGCGAGCGGCAAAACAAGCGAAGCGACATAACTAGCGAAGCGCAGCAAGCGGCTTATTCCACGTAGAGGACTAGGCCTTTCAGGTATTCGCCTTCGGGGTGGTAGATGTTGATGGGGTGGTCGGCAGGTTGGGTGAGCTGGTGCAAGATGCGCACCTTGCGGCGGCTCTGGGCGGCAGCCGTGAACACTGCCACGCGGAACTGCTCTTTTGATACAGCCTGAGAGCAAGAGAAAGTGAACAGCACTCCCCCACTCTGTATCTTACTGAAAGCCTTAGCATTAAGTCGTCGGTAGCCGATTAGCGCGTTCTTCAATGCGCTTTTGTGTTTGGCGAAGGCGGGCGGGTCAAGAACAATCAGGTCGTAGGCGTCGCGCTCCATGCGGTCGAGGTAGTCAAAAGCATCCTCGGCAAAGGCCTTGTGGCGCTCATCGCCCGGGTAGTTAAGCTCCACATTGCGCTCGGTAAGCATCACTGCCTTGCCCGAGCTGTCAACGGAGTGCACCAATTTCGCCCCGCCACGCATGGCGTAGAACGAGAATCCGCCAGTATAACAGAACATATTGAGAACTTTTCTGTCCTTGCAATAACGTTCCAGCAAGGCACGATTCTCACGCTGGTCAACGAAGAAACCAGTCTTCTGCCCACGTAGCCAATCGACGTGGAACTTGAGACCGTTCTCCATAGCCACATCTGTGTCGAACTCGCCTATAAGATATTGATTCTCAGGGTCAAGGTGCGCCTTGTAGGGCAACGTCGTCTCGCTCTTATAATATACATTATTTATATTAGCGTCGGGCAGGTCAACAAGCGCTTGAGCGATAACCTTGCGGGCAAAGTGCATACCTGGCGAATGGGCCTGAATGACGGCTGTCGAGCCATACACGTCAACCACCAGCCCCGGCAGGAAGTCGCCCTCACCATGAACGAGTCGGAACGAGTTGTTGTCGGGGCGCATCAGTCCTAGTGCCTGACGCACACGCCACGCCTGCTGTAGACGGTCGCTGTAGAAAGCGTCGTCGATGGCGGTGTCGCCCCATGCGAGGATGCGCACCATAATGCTGCCAACTTGATAATGACCGTTGCCAATTTGTGTGCCGTCACTGCCGAAGACCGACACCAGGTCGCCTTCCTCAATCGTCTCGTCGGCATGGGCAATCGCCCCCGAGAACACCCAGGGGTGGAACCGCTTGAGCGATTCCTGCTTGCCACGCCGCAGGGTTATCTTTTTATAGTTCATAGTTGAGAGTTATGAGTTCGCAGTTATGAGTTGTGAGTTCTTAGTTTTTAGTTCTTAGTTTTTAGTTCTTAGTTTTGCCACTCTAAAGAGTGGAAATTAGAGCGCTTCGCGCTAAAATTTCATCTAAAATAATTTTAGTGCGAAGCACCATTAAATTTTAGAGCCGCAGGCTCTTTAATTTCCGCGCTTGCGCGGCAAGATTGCGCGTGCATTCTGCATTGCGCATTATGCATTATTTTACGATGAATCTGTAGAAGTCGTTTCCTAGTGCGAAGACCATTAGGAGGACGATGAAGTAGAAGCCTATCCTCAAGCATATGTCCATTGTCTTCTCGCTGGGTTTCCAACCTGTGATCATCTCAATGAGCAGGAAGAGGACATATCCGCCATCCAAGATTGGAATTGGCAGAATGTTCATAAACGCCAGTATTATTGACAGATAGGCAGTTATAAACCAGAAGAAATACCAGTTAATCTCGCCGCCAAACATGCTGCCGATAGCACCAAAGCTGCCTAAACTCTTAACGCCTTCTTTAGAGAACACATACTTAAACATGGTGATGTAATCAACCAGCAGATTCCAGCCTTTTTGGAATCCAATCTTGACAGATGGCAGGAAGTCATAATCAACATATTTGACCTTAAAAATCTCGTCGGCAGGCGTCACACCAATACCTATCTTCCCACCATCGCTGATTGCGACGTTCGCGCTGTCGATTTTTCCGTCACGCTCGTAAGAAATCATGGCCGTGGTGTTTTTATTTTTGCCGAGTTGATCGATGAACTCTCTATAATCTAGGGCCTCAACACCATTGATGCTCAACAATTTGTCTCCAGCCTTAAGGCCTGCATTATCTGCCCCATCGCCATTCTGGATGCTCTTGATAACCATAGGCACCCTGTAATCCATAAACAGCTGAGGGTTGTCCTTCTTCTGCTCGGCCTCAGCCTCTTCATTTGCCTTTAGCAGGTAGCCCTCAGGGATATTGATGGTGATGGTGTCCTTGTGGTCGCGGAGCACCTTCACCTGTTTGGCATCGAGCAAAGCCTGCAAGTTGCCCACTGGCAACTCCTTGCCGTCGGCACTCAAAGGGATGTCGCCATCACGGAAGCCTATCTTCTCGGCACATGGGCTGAAAATCATTCCTTCGGTGGCATTCTCGTAGGGGATGTATTTATCGCCGTAATGATAAGTCATTCCGCCAAAGATGATACAAGCTGCCAAGAAGTTGAACAGCACACCGCCAATCATAACCAGAAGTCGCTGCCAGGCAGGTCTTGAGCGGAACTCCCAAGCCTTAGGCTTCGCGCTCAGCTCCTTAGCGCTGGTGGTCTCATCAACCATACCAGCGATAGAGCAATATCCTCCCAGAGGCACCCATCCCAAGCCATAAATGGTGTCGCGCCAAGTGGATTTCTCGCTTGCCTCATCCTCTGACGTTTGCTCAGCGACAGGCTCAGCGACAGGTTCGGCAACTTCCTCTATAGCCTTCTCAGGAGCTTCCTCACCAGCTTTTTCTTCGGCCTTTTTCTTGTCATCATCAGGATTCTTCACAAAGAATCCAAATTTGTGGTTCTTTGGATCCCATCTCAGAATCGAGAACTTAGGGTTGAAGAACAAGTAAAACTTATCTACCCGCATCTTGAACAACCGAGCAAAAAAGTAATGCCCGAATTCATGCACGAAAACGAGTAAGCTAAGTGATAATATTAACTGTAAAGCATTTATCCAAAAAGAAGATGAGCCAAGTGTTTCTACTAAATTGTTGAAGATATTCATTATTAATTGGTTATTGGTTATCGGTTATTAGGAGCGCTTCGCGCTGGTTATTGGTTATCGGTTATTGGTTATTGACCATGAGGCTTGAATGACATTGTGAACTATGAACTAATCAACTTCTCAGCATATTGTCGGGCCTCGGCGTTGGTGGCGATGTAGTCGTCGTGGGTGGGCGAGGCGATAAACGGCGCCCATGCCATTGTCTTCTCAATTGTGTTATATATGTCGTTAAAGCCTATCTTGTCGTGGAGGAAAGCGGCGACAGCAATCTCGTTGGCAGCATTCATCACGCACGGCACATTGCCGCCACGGCGCGCTGCCTCGTAGGCGGTGGCCAGCAGTGGGAACTTCTCGAAATCGGGTTTCTCGAAGGTGAGCGAGGCATAGTCAGCGATAGTCATGCGACGCTCATTGGTCGCCAGTCGTCCCGGCAGTCCTAATGCGTAACGGATAGGCAGGTGCATATCGGGGAGCCCCAACTGCGCCTTCACCGAGCCATCAACAAATTCCACCATCGAGTGGACAATCGACTGCGGATGCACCACAATGTCAATATTGTCCTGCGAGATGCCATAGAGCCACTTCGCTTCAATCATCTCAAAGCCTTTGTTCATCATAGTGGCGCTGTCGATGGTGATTTTCGCACCCATCGCCCAGTTGGGATGACGCAAAGCGTCGTCTTTGGTCACGTTGGTAAGCTGCTCACGCGGCAAGGTGCGGAATGGACCTCCCGAGGCTGTGAGGATGAGTTTAGACACATTCTTCATATCCTCACCCACAAGGCATTGGTAGAACGCTCCATGCTCGCTATCAACGGGATAGAGCACCGAGTCAGAGTCCTTAAGCAGCTCATTGATGAGTTCACCGGCCACAACAAGGGTCTCTTTGTTGGCGAGGGCAATTTTCTTGCCAGCCTTGATAGCGGAGATGGTCGATGCAAGGCCGCTGTAGCCCACCATAGCGGTTACCACAGTATCAATCTCTGGGTGCGCCACCAGTTCAGACACCACGCTGTCGCCAGTGTGCACTGCGATGCCCGTGCCATTAAGAGCCTGAAACACCTTGTCGTATAGGTCGCTGCTGGCAATCACCACGTTGCGTGGCTTGAACTTACAGGCCTGCTCAATGAGCAAGTCGGCGCTGCGATTCGCCACCAGCAGGTCCACCTCAAAGAGATGAGGGTACTCAGCTGCGATGTCGAGCGTCTGCCTCCCAATTGAGCCTGTGCTTCCTAAAACGGCTATTTTACGTCTTTGTTCCACAAAATATGCTTTAAAAACCTACAAAGTTAAGCATTTTCACTATTTCAATGAAATGAATAGCCATTTTTTAACGATTTCAAACAAATTTTGCATTGAAAAGTCCATAAAGAAAGTCCGACAAAGTCTGACGGGGTCGGACTAAGTCGGACTATAAACTCATTGTAAAATTTGCATTTTTAGAGTGCTAAGCGCAAGCCTATGTCATCATCACCAAAGAGAGTAGGCGCTTTGAAACGCTTAGAGTTACGGCATTTTTTAGCCGAGCTGCACCAACTGCCGCCACGCAGAACTTTCTCGCCACCAGTTTCGGGACCAGTAGGGTTAAGTTGTGATTCAGAGCTATATCCAGCATACCAGTCACTGCACCATTCCCACACGTTACCGCTCATGTCGTAGATGCCAAGCTCATTAGGTGCCTTTGTGCCCACAATATGAGTGGTGTTATCTGAGTTATCATTAAACCAGGCAACATCGGCAAGATTGTTGCTGCCTGAATAGAGGCAGTTCTGACCCCTTTTTCCACCACGGGCAGCAAACTCCCATTCGGCCTCAGTTGGAAAACGGAATGTCATACCAGTCATTTCGTTCAGTTTAGAGATAAATGTCTGGCACATCTCATAGTTGACATACTCAACAGGGAGTTGCAAACTACCCGAATGGCCACTGTAATTCCATCCCATAACGGCCTTCCAAAGTTCTTGGGTCACCTCAGTCTGACCAATGGAAAATGAAGCCAATGATACTTGGTGGGTGGGGGACTCATCTTCATTGGCATTGGTGTCACCATCATTGACTCCCATAGTGAAAGTGCCGCCCTCCACATTCACCATCACGAAGGTCACTCCGTTGACAGTGTATTCGGTAGTAAGGCTTGGGAATCCATTGAGAAGCACATCATAAATCGCTGTAATGTCGGAAGCAGTAACGTAGCCGTCACCGTTCACGTCGTAAGCGCTTTCGGGATAAGTGGTGTCGTTATTAAGCAGTTTATTATAAACCGCAGTAACATCGGCAGCAGTAACGTTGCCGTCACCGTTCACGTCCCAATTGTAAGCCGACATAGGCAATGCGAGCATCAACATCGCTCCCATCGCGAGTAAAAATCTCTTTGTGTTCATAGTGTTGATATTATTTGTTTTTTAATGTTTTATCTATATTTCTCCTCCAAAGAGTCAAATTTAGGTTACAAAGGTATTAATAATAGTGTAAAGCACAAAATTTATTTAGGTTTTTATACATTATCGCCCATTAAAGGAACGCTGCAGTGCGGGCGGCAAGGCGGGCGTTGTTGAGCACGAGTTGGATATTGGCATCCAAGCTATTACCGCCAGTTATGTCTTTGATTTCAGCAAGCAGGAAGGGCGTTGTGGCTTTGCCCTTGATGCCTAATTCCACGCTCTTTGCCACGGCGCGGTCAATCGCTTCATTGATGTAGTCGGGGTCAAGTGAATATTCCTCGGGAATGGGATTCGTGACAAGCATACCGCCAGCAAGCCCCATTTCCAGCTTGGCACGGAAAGCGGCGGCCAACTCCTCGGGGGTGTCGATGCGGTAATCTACCTTGAAGCCACTGCGGCGAGTGTAGAAGGCTGGAAGTTCCTCAGTGCCATAGCCTATCACTGGCACACCTTTTGTCTCCAGATATTCGAGCGTGAGTCCCAGATCGAGAATCGACTTTGCCCCAGCGCAGATCACCATCACAGGAGTCTGTGCAAGCTCTTCGAGATCGGCGCTGATATCCATTGTGGTCTCGGCACCGCGATGCACACCGCCAATACCGCCAGTGGCAAACACCTTGATGCCAGCCATAGCAGCAATTATCATGGTGGTAGTCACGGTTGTAGCGCCATCCTCACCACGAGCGATAAGCACGGGCAAGTCACGGCGCGACGCCTTGGTCACAGCTTGACCTTTCTTGCCCAAATATTCAATTTCCTCGGGGGTGCAGCCTGCTTTGAGGCGGCCACCAATAATGGCTATGGTTGCCGGCACCGCACCGTTGTCACGGATGGTCTGCTCCACCCTCAGCGCCGTTTCCACATTCTGCGGATAGGGCATTCCGTGAGAGATTATTGTTGACTCTAACGCCACTACTGGCCGTCCGGCCTCGAGTGCGTCTTCTACTTCTTGGGAGATTGATAAGTATTTATTCATTACTATTGTTTTTAAGTTGCGATAGCATCGCAACATACAGGACTTATTGTTTAATATTCAATAGATTAATGCAGGGGTTAACTGCTAAAGGAGATTGCAGGGCGAGAGCGGCGGCTTTGATACCGAGGGCGCAGGCATCCTGCATTTTTGCGCCACTCTGTTCGGCATGGACCACGCCTGCCATGAAAGCGTCGCCGGCTCCAGTGGTATTGACCACTGACACAGGCTGTGCAGGAAGAGCAACACTCAGCTCGCCATCGCTGCAATATACGCCACGTGCTCCCATGGTGATGTAAATACGGCTCACGCCTTGCTGCACAAACCACCTTGCCACCGCTTCCACGCCGCTTTTGATACCTGAAAGCGCCACAGCCTCGGCTTGGTTGACCTTGACTATGAGTGGCGAATGGCGACTAATGGCCAAAAGTGGTTTTATCTTCATCGCCTTGGCTGCCGAGGTGGCATCTATATATAAAGGTGCTGTGCAATGCTCCACTAGATATTGCAGCACCGCCTCACTCACGTTGCAGTCAGCCACCACAGCGTCACTAGCGTTGATACCAGTGATGTGAGTTGCGACCATCTCGGGGGTGAGATGCGACATCAGCTCCATGTCGGCAGCGCCAGCCTGCATCTCACCGTTGTGGTCGTTCACGCATATGAAATAGTTGCTCCGAGCTCCCGCCACCTCGAGAATGGGGTCGATTGTCATACCCACACGGCGGCAGTCATCGCGCAGGGTAAGTGCGATACTGTCGTCGCCAAATACGGTGAACAATCTCACCTGCTCGCCCATCAGGCACAAATTGTGAGCGATGTTGCGCCCTACCCCGCCAAATCCTATCTCCACTCGACTGGGGTTAGAGTCACACGGCACATACCGCCCCAACGGTGAGGCAGTTATATCAACATTAGCAGCGCCTATTACGGTAATCATTCTGGTTTATCGTTGTTCGTTTATCGTTTATGGAAGACAGTGATGGGAATATTGGCTACACAATCTTTATCTTAATCTGACACAATTTTACGTTCACGTTCCTCAAGCCATGAGGTGAGGGCTTCGGCGCAGCGTTCGCCGTCGATGGCGCTTGACACGATGCCACCAGCGTAGCCAGCTCCCTCACCGCAGGGGTAGAGGCCTTTAACGTCGATGTGGTGCAGCATCTCGCTGTCGCGGGTGATGCGCAGGGGCGACGAAGTGCGGGTCTCCACGCCAATGACTATCGCCTCGTTGGTCAAAAAGCCTTTTGCCTGACGGCCAAAGAGTTTGAAGGCCTTAGTCAGGCGATGGCTGATAAACTGCGGCAGCCACTGGTCAAGTCGCGAAGGTTGGAGGCCTGCGGCGAATGACGAAGGCGGTATCAACTTCGATGGCTTGCCCTGAACGAAATCGAGCATACGCTGAGCGCCAGCGCACTGGCTGTTGCCTGCCATTTGATAGCAACGTTGCTCGAGCGCCTCCTGGAAGCGCATCACACGCAGGATACCATGCTGGTGGAAGCGTTTGGGAACATCGTCGGGACGCACCTCCACCACCATGCCGCTGTTGGCCCAGTAGGTGCCTCGCGTGCTTGGTGACATACCATTCACCACCAGTTGGCCTGGCTCACTTGCCGCTGGCACCACAATGCCCCCAGGACACATGCAGAAAGAATATACCCCTCTGTCATCTATCTGAGTGACAAAGCTGTATTCAGCCGCTGGCAGGTAGTCGCCTCGTCCGCCCGAGCGGTGATATTGTATCTGGTCAATGAGGTGCTGAGGATGCTCAAGGCGCACGCCCACAGCGATGCCCTTTTCCTCCATAAAGATATTGGCGTCATAGAGCATTTGATACACATCGCGCGCCGAGTGGCCTGTGGCAAGGATGACTGGACCGTCAAACTCTTCGCCTGTTGCGCATTTTACGCCAATGACCTCATGCTGGTCGTTGATTTTCAGTTCTGTGACTCGAGTATTGAAATGTACCTCTCCCCCATTGTCGAGGATGGTATTGCGCATATTCTCGATAATGCCAGGCAATTTGTCACTGCCTATGTGGGGATGAGCATCAATCAAGATGTCCTCGCTCGCGCCATGCTGGTGAAAGATGCCCAGGATGCGCTCCACCGAACCGCGTTTTTTACTGCGAGTGTAGAGCTTGCCGTCACTGTAGGCGCCTGCCCCACCCTCTCCAAAACAATAGTTGCTGTCGGGGTCCACAATGCCCTGCCGTGAGATTGCCGCCACATCAAGACGACGGTCTTTCACATTCTTGCCACGCTCAAGCACGATAGGCTTCACGCCAAGTTCGATGAGTCGCAGGGCGGCAAAGAGTCCTCCAGGACCAGCACCCACTACTATGGCCTGACGGTCGCCCTTCACTCGACGATACACAATGGGAGGCACCAAGTGGTCGTTGCCCATTGGTTCATCGATATAGGCGCGCACCTTAAGGTTAACCATCACCTTCTCTTTACGGGCGTCGATTGAGCGCTTGATGATTCGCACTCCACGCAACCGCCTACGCATAATGCCCTCTTGCTTAGCCACCACTTCCTCCACTGCATCGAGGAAATGTGCTGTGCGAGGGTCTAGACGCAATTGTATCTCTTTTATCATAAACGTTTGATTTCAACTCGCAAAGTTAATGAATACTTTTCAGTTAGCCAAAGAAAAATCGCCGCAGTGATTAACAATCAAATCTGCGGCGATATTAAGTATCATCAATATGCTTTACTCACGGCTACCGAGAATACGGAGAAGGTAGAGGAAGAGATTGATGAAGTCAAGATACAACGACAAAGCGCCAATAGTAGCGAGTTTGCTTGCGTTGGCCACGTCGGTCTCTTGTGCCATCTCCTTGATTTTCTGGGTGTCCCAAGCAGTCAGACCAATGAAGATTATCACACCAGCAAAACTGATAATCCAGCTCATAGTGTCACTCTTCAGGAAGATGTTGACTACTGTGCATATAATCAGTCCAATAAGCGCCATTACCAAGAATGAGCCAATTTTAGTGAGGTCTCGCTTGGTAGTGTAGCCATAGATTGACATTGCCAAGAAGACTCCCGATGTAACAAAAAATGTAAGTGCTATCGACGAAGATGTGTAAACATAGAAAATGGGCGACAGCGTTATACCATTAAGAATTGCATAGGCATAAAACATTGCAGTTGCTACTGCGGGTTTCAACTTGTTGATTGCTAATGAGAGAGCAAAAACTAGTCCCAACTCAACTAAGATAAGCGGCATGATGAAGCCACTCAATTTCATCAGGATTTCTGGATTCTGCCACAAGTACAACGACACAAGCGCTGTAACAAGCAATCCAAGGGTCATTTTCACATACACCTTGCGCATCACTTGCGACATGTAGGTGCTCAGTGACCATTCGCTCTGATAAGGTGCTGCCTGAGTAACATTAGCCTGTGGCAGCGGGGGAAGATTGTTGTAATTCATATTTGTTTATTGTTTTTCGTTTATCGTTTATTGAAGATAGTGCTGAGAATTATCGCAACATTCTCTAAGAGCACTTGCAAATAGCGTGCCAAAATACACAAAAAAGTTAAAGGAGTTAAATAAATAAATTCTTTAACTACATGCGCTCGGGCACTTCGATGCCCAGGAGTGAGAAGGCGCGCTTGATGACACTTGCCACAGTGCGGGAGAGCTCAAGTCGGAACACTTTCACGTTCTCATCTTCTTCCTTGAGGATGCTGTAGTCGTGATAGAACTGGTTAAACTCCTTGGCAAGTTCGTAGGTATAGTTGGCGATAAGTGCTGGGCTGTAGGTCTTTCCAGCCTCTTCAACCACTACTGGGAAATCGGCCACGCGTTGAATGATGGCAATCTCCTTTTCGTTGGGGGTTACTGCCTCCACGTTAAGCGCTGGCAGGTTGTCACCAGCCTTGCGCTGCAACGATTGGATGCGGGCGTAGGTGTATTGAATGAAAGGACCGGTATTACCATTGAAGTCGATACTCTCTTCAGGGTTGAAGAGCATGTTCTTGCGCGGGTCAACTTTGAGGATGAAATACTTGAGCGCGCCCATACCTATGATGCGTGCAACCTCGCGCTTCTCGTCGTCGGTCATACCCTCAAGACGGTCGCTGGTCATAGCCATGGCGTCTTCAACCATCTTGTCCATGAGGTCATCGGCATCAACCACTGTTCCCTCGCGCGACTTCATCTTGCCGTGAGGCAGCTCAACCATGCCATAGGAGAAGTGAATCAAGTCTTTGCCCCACTTGAACCCGAGACGGTCGAGCAAGAGCGAGAGCACCTGGAAGTGGTAGTTCTGCTCATTGCCCACCACATATATCATCTTGTCGATGGGATAATCCTGATAACGCAACTTGGCTGTGCCTATGTCTTGAGTCATATACACGCTGGTGCCGTCGCTACGTAGCAAGAGCTTGTGGTCGAGGCCATCGGGCGTGAGGTCGGCCCAAACGCTGTTGTCTTCCTTGCGGTAGAACACGCCTTTCTCAAGGCCTTCCTCCACCTTTTCCTTTCCCTCAAGGTAGGTCTGGCTCTCATAGTAGATTTTGTCGAAATCCACACCCATGCGCTTGTAGGTCTCATTGAAGCCAGCGTACACCCATTCGTTCATTTTCTCCCACAGTGCGCGCACCTCGGGGTCGTTATCCTCCCATTTCTTGAGCATCTCGCGAGCCTCTTGCATCAGCGCCGATTGCTTCTCGGCTTCTTCCTCACTGATGCCCTTAGCAGCTGCAATCTCCTTGATTTCAGCCTTATGCTTCTTGTCAAATAGCACATAGAAGTCGCCAATCAGGTGGTCGCCCTTCTTGCCTGTGCTCTCGGGAGTGGCGCCATTGCCCCACTTTTGCCATGCAAGCATCGACTTGCAGATGTGGATGCCACGGTCATTAACGATATTGGTTTTCACCACCTTGTTGCCATTGGCGTTCATAATCTGCGAGAGACTGAAACCCAGCAGATTATTACGCACATGACCCAAGTGAAGGGGTTTGTTGGTGTTTGGCGAACTGTACTCAATCATCACGAGCTTACTTTCGGGAGTCTCGGCGCGGAAGCCGTAGTTCTCGTCACGGCTGATGTCATCTAGCAACTGTGCCCAGAACGAGGGTTTGATGGTTATATTTAAAAAGCCCTTGATTACGTTGAACTTGTCAACCGCCTCGCAGTGCGCTGCCAAGTACTCGCCTATCTCTTGCGCAGTAGCATCGGGAGCCTTGTGTGAAGCCTTCAGGAAAGGGAACACAACAATAGTGAGATTGCCCTCAAACTCCTTGCGGGTAGCTTGTGGCGTGATACTCTGCGGAGCTATTTCCAACCCATATAATTCATTGACTGCCTGTGCGGTAGCTTGCGATAATATATTCTCAATAGACATAATAAATGTGTGTTTGATTATTTCCAAACTGCAAAGTTAGTGAATAGTTTTTAGTTTTCAGTTATTAGTTATTAGTTTTTTTCTTTAATGGTACAAGTTTCACAAGTTTTTACTTTTTTGCGTAAAACTCATCCCACGGCACCACGGTGGGCAACAAAAGACCATATATAAGTCTTCTATTGGCACTTTAACTTTGCGTCACATTTATATTGTCGTCAAGGCTGAAAAAGAGAGGACTAAATGGCTAATATCTTGACTTATTTGCCAAGGTTCAACTTGAAGCCCAGATTGATCTCGAAGCGTAGCGGATGCGACATATAGATATTATGGTCGGCTCCGTTGTAGAAATAATAGGATACTCCTGGTTCGAGATAGAGTCCCAGACTGTTGACTATATTGTACTGTAGTCCGAGCTTTGTATTAACTGAGAATTGCGGTCTTTTGTCTTTAAACTCCTGCTTTTTATATAATACATTATCGTTTTTGCGCAACTTGCTTTTCAGGTTAAATTCTATCATAGCACCAGCACCGGCATAGAATGACCATCGCTCTCTGTTCCACAAGATGCGCGACACTTCAACAGGGACACCCAAATAGCTGGCGGTTTCGTGTTTTTGCTGTAACGACAACTTGTTGTCACTAGTATAAGTAATCGTTTTTTTGCTCGACAAGCGAGTGTAGGTTAAACCGCTACCCACGCGCCATTTCTCGCCAATGGGATACCAAATTTCAAATCCAATCCTGATGGGAACTATCTCCTCTTTCTCGTCAACCTTAACAGGCTCTTGATTTTGAGGGATAAATCCATTTGAAGATGAGTTATCTGGCGGATCACCTTGTACAAAAAAATCTTGATATAATTCTGAATTGCCAGCCGAGCCAGCCGAAGCCAAGAATCCACTATAAGACAAGGCAAACTCAGGTTTTTGGTTATTTTTTCTTACCTTTTCGGTCATAGACCAAAACTGTGGGAACTGTTGTGCAGGTTCATAAGAAATGGTTAATGTGGTGTCAGCTTGATTAGTGGTAGTGTTTGTATCAAGTAGCGCCAAATCATCCTTTGCTGGTGCGTCTTGGTTAAGAGCGGAGTCCACATCAGTGGTGTTGGCCAGTTGTTCTGCGGGAGTGATTGTGACTTCTTTGTCGGACAAGGCGCGCCTTGTTCCAACAGGAAGGACAGTTGCAGGCCCGGTGGCGGTCGAGGAAGGTTCCTTCTCAACAGAGGGGGAGAGAGCTGGCACCGTGACGGGCGTAGTGGCTGACAAGGCATGTCTTGTCTCTACTGAGGGGGAAGATGCTGTTGTTTCAGGTTTCATACTTCCCCCATACCCTTCTGTCTTAGAGGGGGAGTTGTGGGTTGTCCACACGACCATCGCGACAAGTGCTGCAGCTGCCACTCCAGCCACTGCTTTATATAAGGCGCTGCGACTGGCAATGACGCTTTTCTTCTTGCTGCCGCAAGAGTCAAGTGAGTTATTGATATCTTGCCACAATCCTGATGGCTCTATCATCTCGTGTTGCGACAGACGGTCGTGCATTATGTCGATAAAGTCATTTTTCATAGCTTCTTGTTTTGATGGTCCAGTATTTTTTGTGACAACTGTTTTCTGGCACGATGATATTGCGAAGCCGATGTGCCTTCGCTGATGCCTAGCATTGAGGCTATCTTGCTGTGGGGCAGCTTTTCTATAGCAAAAAGATTGAAAATAGTGCGATATCCAGCAGGCAGTTCCTGTACCATAGCCATCAACTCTGCGATGTCGATGGTTGATACGTAATTAGTAAGTTCAGTTTCATCGGCCACATCTTCAAGCTCATCCTCTACCTTGTCGATGCTTACCAACTGGTTCAGCAACTTCTTGCGACGCAATAGCTGCAGCGACTCATTCACCACTATCCGCCTGAGCCAAGCCACAAGCGCCCCATCATCACGTGGTATAAAAGTGTCTATTCTCGAAAATGCTTTCAGATAGCTCTCTTGAAGAACATCTTTAACATCATCTTGGTCAACGACATAGCGAGAGCACACGGCAGTCATGTTACGCACCGTGAGGTTATACAACTCTTGCATAGCCATGCGATTACCTTTCATGATGTCGCTGATGAGACGTTTTTCTTCAGCTCTCGCAATATTGCTCATATTCTATTATATAATGAGCGATATTAAAAATCTTGCATCAATTTGCGTAATTTTTTTGCATAAATCTGAAATAATCGAAAATATCACCGGCTGTGACACACAAATTCATCGTGCGATTAGAAGCAGAGCTGTAAAATGAAAATGGTTCGAAAGTAACGACGAGGTCGCCATCGGGCAAACACTGAACACGAGTCCATTGTCCAGAGAGATCTTTCCAATCATTATTTTCGATGCTGGGTGCGAAGAACTGACCGTATTCTTCAATAGACGAGATCCAAAAAACACTGTAATTCTTGCAATGAAACTTATAGCTGCCGCCGCTTGCTGGCACTTGATACACATTGTCAACCCGTGCAAGGCCGCTCTCGTCTTTCCATTCCATTGGATCCCAGTCGCCGTCCAACCTTTGTTTCTCGCATGAGTTCAGCGTAATGCCTGCCAAAGCGAGCATTAGCAGCATTTGTAATAATTTTTGTGTCGTTTTTCTCATAGTCTGTTCTTTTTTATTCTCACTATTCATAATGAGAGAGACTGCAAAACTTTGCATCAAACATTCTATTTTTTTGCAAAATTAGTGCAAGAATTCTAACTTTGCGCATTATAAAGATAGAAAAAACAAGAAACTATTTTTTATTATGACACTAAAACTGAATTTGATATTGCTTGCTGCAATTACCATGATGATGGTGGCATGTGACTCGGTCGATGAGGATCCAGTTAACGTGAATGTCAATGTGATTGATGCGCAAGAAAATGATACTGAGCTTGAGAAACTAACGACTAATGTGGGCTATTATTATGGAGGCAAACCCGATTTAACGCTTTTAGAGTTTTCCTATCGCGCTGCTGGTCAGTATTGCATCTTTCCGATGACCGAAGCGCGTTCAGCGCAACTGGACCAGTTGTCGCAGCAGGATCCGGCTAATGTGGAGAAATGGAATGACGGAGTTCTTTATTTAATAAGAAAAGGCCGTGACTTCATAACTGGCGACGATTTTGTCAGCGAGCGTTATTTTGCAGGCTATTATTATGACAATTATACTCAAACCACCCATGATTATGTTATCGTATGTCCCATGATAGTTGTTTGTGTTTACAATGCCGAAACTAAGGACAAAATCTTGAAGGATTACAGTGGAAAGCTCTTATTGGCCGACCGTGACCAGGGACGAAAGACAGTAGGCGACTGCTATATTTACTATTTTGACTGCAACCTGGACACCTCAGACCAAGTGTTGAATTTGAGCAATAAGATATATTTACGAAGTGATGTGAATTGGGCCTCGCCCGACATGTATGCTCCAGTACATTTACAATAAACCGATATTTAAGTGCTAAATTCAAAAACCTAAGTAGATATGAAAAAGATCATTATCGCACTCATATGCTTACTCACAGCCACTGACTCTGCAATGGCACAGAAGCAATTTACTTTTGGACCAAAAGTTGGTGTGGACTATACCCACTTTTGGGGAGAAGACTATGATATGTATCAAGGAGTTTTCAACTATCAAGTTGGCGTTTTATTTGAATACCGTTTCACTAACAAATTCTCAATCGCACCTGAGGTGGTTTTTGCCTCTCAGGGAGCAAAGTTAGACCATGACTTACTTGGTATTCCTTTTTACTCTCTTAATGTTAATTATATTAATGTCCCGGTAATGCTGAAGTACTATGTTTGTCCTTCATTGAGCATTGATTTGGGTCCACAAATTGGTTTCAATGTATACAGCAAACGAGTGATTGACGGGAGTAAAGAAACAACTGATTTAAAGGACTATACTAATTCTATAGACTTTGGCCTTGGCCTCGGTTTGACTTTCAACATTACCAATGATGTGTTTGTTCAAGGGCGTTATACCCTCGGCTTGACAGAGGTGTATAAGAACAATGATTCTTTTGATAGACATGTCAAAAACGGCAACGCCCAAATTGCCATAGGCTACC
>JAFZUL010000003.1 GCA_017618355.1 Muribaculaceae bacterium | reverse complement strand
TTTCAGGAGAAGTGACTCTTACAAGCGACAATGAGGTGTTCACAGTCAGTCCCAGCACTATTCCTGCAAGCTCTCTTAACGACGGTTATTCTGTCACAGCAACAGTGACCTATGCTCCAACCAACGCAGGCACTCACAATGGCACCATTACACTCAGTAGCCCAGGTGCCGAGAGCAAAACTGTTGCTCTCACCGGCACTGCCACTGTCAACAATGTGGCTCCTCACGCCACCGACGCCACTGGCATAACGAGCACTTCATTTACTGCCAACTGGGAACCATGCCCCTATGCAACCAGTTACACCCTGCGCATCAAGCCGATGGCTACGGCAAGTCCAATCTTTACTGAGACATTTGCAAATTGTACAAAGGAAAGCACTACCAATATCGCCAGCTCGGTCAACAACTACACCGACAATGCCGGCTGGGCAGGAAGCTACATATATCAAGCTGTCGGCGGCCTACGTTTAGGTGCCACTAGCTATAATGGCGTCCTTCAGAGTCCAGCTATTGACCTGTCGGGCAGCGGAGGTAAAGTTAGCGTGAAGCTTACCGCACGAGCTTATGATACCGACGTTGATTGTCCGCTTCAAGTGAGTTGTGGCGAGAGCACCGATACGATAACAGTTCCCTCAAGTGACGAAGGAAACTTTATCGTGGTTCTCAACTGTGCTGCCGAGGCTGGACAAAAGATTAGATTCGCCACTATCATCAAGAAAAAACGTGTGGTAATCACTGGTGTAGAAATCTATGAAGGAAATATCCTAGACGAGGATAATGCAAGCGAGCCAATCATCATCAACGGCATTGCCAACAACCACTATCTCGTTACAGGACTAACACCCGAGACCACCTACATCTATGACGTCAAGGCGCTCTATGGCGACATGTTCAGTGATTGGTCCAACATGATAGAGGTAATGACCCTTGCAGGCGGCGCTCATGTTTACGGCGACGTGAATTGTGACGGCGAGGTGACTGCTGCCGATATCACAGCCCTCTACAACTACCTGCTAAACGGCGATGTAACTTACATTGCTACCAGCGACGTTAATGGAGATGGAGAGATTACAAGCGTTGACATTACAGTCATCTACAACATTCTGCTTGGCAATTAACAGATAATTTCTTTTGTTCGCTAAAAAGCGGAAAAAAGTTAAAAAATCCCCACAAGAATATCTTTTGTGGGGATTTTTACTTAACTTTGTGCACTTTCTTAAAAAAATATACAATTATCATAAATATTAATTCTTTCTATTTAGTACCTAATGAAAAGGTTTTTCCTATTTTTAATGGTGGCAAGCATGTCGCTCGCTATGGTAGCGGGTGATAAGCTCAGCGCGCCTACCAAGGTTTTCATGCAGCAACGCATGAACACAACGTCTCAGGCTCCTAACGGCAAGTCAATTCTTGCTCAGCCTAAGACAGTGAATGGAGTGGAGTATGTTGAATGTTTCATCTCCCTCAATGGTTCTTCGATTGCCGATCTTAAGGCTAACGGAGTGAAAGTCACAGGTAAGTTCAGCGACTTTGTCACTGCAAGTGTTCCTGTCAACAAAATTGAGACCGTTGCCCGACTCAAAGGCGTTAAGCAAGTTGGCATCGCACGCAACGCTCGACTGCTTACCGACGTGGCAAGAACAATCACAAATGCCGACAAAGCTTGGGATGGCACCAACTATGGTCTTCCTCAAGGTTTCACTGGCCAAGGCGTAGTGGTTGGTCTCATCGACGACGGTATCCAATTTAACCACCGTGCGTTCCTTGATGACAATGGCAACACCCGTGTAAAGGCAGTGTATATGCCTAACGCAACAAGCGCCAATGGCGGTACAGTAGCCACAATTGATGGCGTTCAGATGATGGGTTATCAGTACACTACACCATCACAAATCGCCGCACTCACATGCGACGACTCTAGTGAGAGCCACGGAACCCACACCACAGGTTGCGCTGCTGGTTCGCACGTGGGCAACTATGCGGGTATGGCTCCCGAGGCCGACCTCATCCTCTGTGGTTGCGGCTCTTCACTCACCGAGACAGCCATTATCAGTTCGGCAAAGTATATCGGTTGGTATGCTCAGCAACTAGGCAAGCCCTGCGTTATCAGCATCAGTTTGGGTAGTGACATAGGACCTCACGATGGCATGAGCATGACTAGCCGTGCTTACACCGAGGTTGCCAACACCTATGGCGCCGTGATTCTTCTTGCTGCCGGTAATGAGGCCGATATCATTGGCCATGCACACAAGACACTCGCAAGCAATGACGACTA
>JAFZUL010000034.1 GCA_017618355.1 Muribaculaceae bacterium | reverse complement strand
TCGTCAATCATCGACACCAGCTCTACCTCATTCAGCAATGAGTCGCTACCAACGACATCGGCATCGCACTGGTAGAACTCGCGGTAACGGCCACGTTGTGGACGGTCGGCGCGCCACACAGGCTGAATCTGATAGCGCTTAAACGGCATCTGTAAGTCGTTGCGGTGCTGAACGACATAGCGAGCGAAAGGCACCGTCAAGTCATAGCGCAGTCCCTTCTCGCTCACTTTAGTGATTAGGTGTATGTAGTCTTTGTTTGCCAGCAGTTCTTCGGGGGCGTCTTTCAGATAGTCGCCACTATTGAGGATCTTGAACAGCAGCTTGTCACCTTCCTCGCCATATTTGCCCATCAGCGTTGATAGGTTCTCCATGGCTGGAGTCTCAATCTGCTGGAAACCGTAGAGCAAGAACACGCTCTTGATTGTATCGAAAATATAGTTGCGTTTCGCCATCTCAAGTGGCGAGAAATCTCTTGTTCCTTTTGGAATTGATGGTTTTTGTGCCATTTATGGGTTATAAGTTTTAATTTAGGTTCTATAAAAAATTAACGACGGCGGCCCATGAAAATCATCACATAATACATTAATGTTGCCAGCGAACTCAGGGCTGCTACTACGTAGGTATAAGCTGCAGCGTGGAGGGCGTCTTTTGCATGCTCAGTCTTTATGCCGCTAGTGATACCAGACTTTTCAAGCCAAGCTACAGCACGACGGCTGGCATCAACCTCTACGGGAAGTGTGATGAGACTGAATAATGTGGTTAATGCAAACAGACATATACCCACAAGCATAACCATAGGAAAGACCTCAATAAGCAAAATTCCCGCCAGAAGCACCCAAGTAATCCATTGTGAGGCAAAACTCACCACTGGCACGAGAGCTGTACGCATCTTTATAAAGGAATAGCCTTGAGCGTGTTGCAAAGCATGTCCACACTCATGAGCAGCTACCGCCGCAGCTGCCACGCTATTTACCGAGAAAACCACGTCGCTGAGGTTGACGGTGCCATTGGCAGGATTATAGTGGTCGGTGAGCTGTCCCGACACACTTGTCACATTGACATTGTTTATACCATTATCTTGAAGAAACTTCGTTGCTACGTCACGACCAGTCATTGGCACATCAAGAGCTTCTTGAGAATAAATTTTGAACTTATTCTGCAACGAATGCTGAACAAGATAACTGATAACTGTAATTGCTATGAAAAGTATGTAAACCATAATAATGTGATGTAGTTACTTATTGATATTTTTCGGTTTTTTATCAAAAAAAACCTCAAATATTTTTTGGTTATTAAAAATTGATGTAAATTTACGGCGATTTTTTGAAACAGCAAAATTTTAACGAGGAAACATTCTGTTTTTTATTTAATATTCACTATTTTTTTAACAAACACTAGTATTTATTTTAACATTATGAAAAAGTTATTCTTATTCGCTGTAGCTATTGCTACTCTTTCTTTGGTTTCTTGTGGTGAAGGCACTACTAGTTCTGCAGCTAACGACAGCACTGCTTCTGGCAACCCCGCTTCGGTAACTCCAAGCATGAGCGTTGAGACTCCTAGCGGTGTAGCTAGCGCTGTTTCGGGTGCTGTTGAGGAAGTAAAAGACGTTGCTAACGATGCTGCCAACGCTGTTGAGGACAAGGCTAATGATCTGAAGGACAAAGCAGAGCAAAAAGCCAACGACCTGAAAGACAAGGCTGAGCAGAAGGCCAATGAACTGAAGGACAAAGCTGGCCAAAAGATTGACGAAGGACTTGACAAAGCTGGCAAAAAGATTGACGAAGGTCTTGACAAGGCTGGCGATGCAATTAAAAAATCTTTAAATTAATGTTCCTTACTCCTTAGTTTTATTCTAAATACAAAGTAAAATCTCTGGAGTTATTAGAGAACAAAGGGAGACGCTCATCGTGGGTTCTCCCTTTTTTAAAGAAATACCACAATCGCATTATGAAAAAATTTTTCTTATTCATTGCAGTAATTGCTGCTTTTTCTCTGACCTCGTGTGGTGGTGGCGAAACCTCGAGCGTGCCCGATGGCAACTCACAGGCCACTTCTGTTGATCCTAACGACCCAGCTCAGGCCATTCCTCAAATGTCCACAAGCGAAGAACAGATTAGCGCTACATCAACCGAGCAAACTGCTCCTGAAGTACAAGCTTCAACAGCAGGGCAATCAAAACCCGCCAATTAATATTTTGTGGATTTGAAATAATTAAAAAGGGAGACACTTGCTTCGTGTTCTCCCTTTCTCATTAAGATAGTCAACGCATTATGGACAAAGACTTTATAGCAAGGCGACTTGAGGAGAAATTCGGCATTTCACGGCTCAACGACATGCAGAATGCCGTTATTGAAAAGTGGCAGGCGAGCCGAAATAATATTGTGCTATATTCTCCTACCGGCTCGGGGAAGACATTCGCCTTCGCTGTGCCCATCTTGCTAGACATCGAAGGCCAAAGTCTAACCACACAAGTTGTTATCATTGAACCCACACGCGAACTAGTGCTGCAAATCACAGAGGTTCTAAAGAAACTATCACCCTCAATAAAAACCACACCATGTTACGGAGGCCACAACTCGCAAGAAGAACGAAAGTCGCTGTCGCAATCTCCAACGATAATAGTTGCCACCCCAGGACGACTGCTTGACCATATCGAGCGTGAAAACGTAAATCTACAAACCGCGAAGACGTTAGTCCTCGACGAGTTTGACAAATCCTTAGAATTGGGGTTTGTTGATGAAATGCGGCAGATTATAATGCGTTTACCCGCAACAATCCGTACCATAATGACCTCGGCAACCCTAATTAAAAGCGTGCCTGCTTATATTGACCTTTCTTGTTTTGAGACCGTCAACCTGCTGCAACAAGAAAACTTGTCCCCACAAGATAGAATCACCACTTGGCAAGTGAAATGCAACAGCGACAATCGGATGCAATGCTTAACGGACCTGCTCTTGTCGCTCCCCGACGAGAAAACCATCGTCTTTGCCAACCAGCGCGACAGTGCCCAATTTATCTATCAACAACTGTTTAAACGTGGCTTCACAACAGGACTCTACATAGGCACCCTTGAGCAGAGTGAGCGAGAGAAGGTAATAGCGATGTTCCGCAATGGCTCACTCCTGGTACTTGTGGCAACCGACCTTGGTGGCCGCGGCATCGACATCAGCGACATCAAGCACATCATTCACTTCGAGCAACCTCTCACAAGCGAGATCTTCACTCACCGCAATGGCCGCACTGCACGTGTTGATGCCACAGGCGATGTGTTTATAATTACAAGCCAGGAAGAAGCAGTGGCGCCATTCATCACAATTGATGGCATATACCAACCGAACAAATCAGACACACCCAAGAAAAAACATCCCTCTCGTGCAACCATCTACATCAGTGCTGGCAAGAAGGAAAAAGTGTCACGTGGCGATATAGTGGGATATCTGCTGCATAACTATCCTATACTTACCGCCAACGAAATTGCCGGCATCGATATCTTCGACCATTATTCTCTAGTGGGCGTCCCAAGAGAAAAAGCCGAGGATATAGTAAAAACAATTTCACCTTTTAAGCTCAAAAAGCAAAAGGTGAAATTGACTGTTTCGGTCTTCAAACCAAAGTTTATTTGACAATGTGATTGTTAACGATTTCCCACAATATCTCATCCATTTTTTCTTCTTCCATTGCACCTTCAACTCTGTCTATCTCATCTCCAGTTGGGGACAAAATAACAAAAGTGGGGACCGCTTCAATTTTGTATTTCTCGGCCATTTTAGGTTCCTTGTCGATATCAATTTTCTTGAATTCCATATTTTCGCTGTACTTTTTCTCCAGCTCTTCCATTATTGGAGTCATAGTTTTGCATGGTCCACACCAAGTGGCATAGAAGTCAAGAAGGACAAGCTTATCGCTTTCAGGGGCCTCACTTTCAGTAGAATTACATGAAGAAACCTCGTCATTTTCACTCTGTGCACTTTCTGATTTCTCTATTGATGATTCAGAAACAGAAGCAGCAGAAGAGTCTTTTTTGTTCTCACAGCTGTTTACGCCAACCATCAGCATCAATCCAACGGCCGCAAACATTAATAATTTAATTGTTTTCATTTTTTTTAAAAAATTTATTATTAATAAATCAACTTAATTCTCCTTTACCTTGTCTAATAATCTCGGGCTCGCTTCCTGTGCAGTCCACAACAGTAGAGGGAACAAGCCCTCCCCTTCCAGAATCCACTACGATATCAACATTTGAACCAAGTGCCTCGGCAATAAGCTCGGGCTCACAGCGGTAGTCGTCGTCTTGGGCTGGTACCGATGTGGTCAGGATGGGGTGTCCTAGCTCCTGCTCAATGGCAGTGGCAATCTTGTTCTCTGGAATTCTAATGCCAACTGTGCGACGGCCTTTAAAAGCCTTGGGCAACTTCGACATCGCCGGAAAGATGAATGTGAAGGGGCCTGGCAAGTTATTCTTCATCAGGCGAAACTGGGTGTTGTCAAACTTTGCATACTGCGCCACCTCAGAGATGTCACTGCAGATAATAGACAAGTTAGTCTTAGCCGATTTCATTGCTTTCAAGGAACAGATTCGCTCTATGGCCTGATTGTTAAGCGCATCACAACCAATAGCATAGACCGTGTCGGTAGGATAAACTATAATCCCGCCGTCGCGCAGCACAGCGGCAATCTCCTCGATGTGCCTAAGGTTGATATTGTCTTCTATAATCTGTAATACTTTCATACTTATATATTAAAATTCAGAAATTATTTTCGTTTCAATATTTGTGGCTTGGACATACCTCTCAAGAAGAGAAGCAGTCCAAGTTAATGCCTCATCAACTGGCATCTCGGGGCCAAAGGCATTGATATTGATCTGCACCTTTGTGGTTTCGAGGGTGAACTTGGTGCGTTCCTCATCGCTGGTGGGAGTAGCCACGCCACCTTGAGCATCACGATACACTGGCAAGCCCTCTATATTGAGAAAGCCACGACCTATGGCGCAGTACTGCTCATCCTTCTCCCCTACTCCCATCGTGAGCGTGTCGCCCACAAGCTTGTCGGCATCAAGACCGCTGATGGCATAGCCACTTTTTATCGAAACAAGATTTACAATATCGATAAGCGAGGTGAGACGATACAGCCCGAGTCCGCGAATAATGCGGCGGCATAGTGCCTCGCTCGACACGCGGTAACGACCCGGGTCTTTGCCCAAAGATTTATAGAGCTTGCGAGTGGCGGCTATGGCAGGACGTTGGTTTATCTCCAGCAGCTGATAAGTCGAGGCTATCCTAGCCGCCTCATCCTCAATCTCTTGCCATAGAGCATCAGGAGTGTCGCAATTGACGACATCGGCACTTAGAAGCCCTATATTGATGTTTGGGCAAGCCGTCAAAATCCTAGGGTCAATTTCAATTCTTATCATTGTCGTGAAGAAGATTTCTCAAATTTTCTGCAAAAATAATACAAAAATCGGTTTTTTTGTGTATTTTTGCAAAATCATTAACAGAACATTTTATTCTTTTTTTAATTAATACACAATGAAACATCTTTTTCTTACTTTTATTGCTGCCAGCATTGCGTTTGGCGCAATAGCCGACGACAAAATTGAGAACCCCGACAGCACTGGGTTCAAATTCAAAGACATTAAAGTCGTAAAATCAACTCCAGTAAAAGACCAAAACAAGTCAGGAACATGCTGGTGCTATTCTAGCAACACTTTCTTTGAGAATGAAATCCTGCGCAAGACAGGAAAGGAAGTTCACCTCAGTGAAGGATTTGTAGTTTATCACTGCTATCTCGACAAAGCAATCAAAAACGTGCGCATGGATGGCACGAGCAATTTCGCCGAAGGTGGCGCTGGTCTTGACGTGGCTTATGTTTGGGAGAACTATGGCATGGTGCCCAATGAGGTTTACACCGGCATGACCTATGGTGACAAAAAATTCAACACCGCCGAGCTCACAGCAATGCTTAAAGGCATGGTTGATGTGGTGAACCAGCGCAAGCTCAAAAAACTCACTCCATCGTGGATGGACGGTTTCAAGGGCGTTCTCGACGGATACATGGGCAAACTGCCTGAGACCTTCACTTGGGAAGGCAAGACCTACACTCCTAAGAGCTATGCAGCATCGCTGCCATTGAATATGGATGACTACATTTCTATCACTTCGTTCACTCACCACCCATTCTACAAACCATTCGTGCTCGAGGTTGCCGACAACTGGACTTGGGAGCAGTCACAGAACGTGCCCATCGATGAACTGTGGGAGATTACCAACTATGCCATCGAGAAGGGTTACTCTGTTGCTTGGGGCGCTGACGTTAGTGAGCGCGGCTTCAAGTGGCGCAAGGGTTATGCTGTACTCGTGAAAGAGAAAAACGAGGGTGACCTTAGCGGAACCGACCGTGAGCGCTGGGACTTGATGAGCGACAAAGACCGTGACGAGCAGCGCTGGGAAATCAAGGGTCCAGGCAATGAGGAGACCGTTACCCAGGAATCTCGCCAAATCATGTTCGACAATAAAGAGACCACCGACGACCACGGCATGGTAATCGTTGGTACTGCTGTTGACCAGGAAGGCAACAAGTACTTCAAGGTTCAGAACAGCTGGGATACCAACCAGCTCTATCATGGTTTCTTCTATGTGAGCGAGGCGTTCTTCAAAGCTAAAACAATGAACATCATTCTCAACAAAGAAGCAATCCCCGCTAAGATCGCAAAGAAGATGGGTCTCTAAACACTTACTTCCACAAACCAAAAAGGTTCCGAGCAAAAACGCTTGGAACCTTTTTTATTCAAGCCGCCACCAACGGCTTACCTTTCATGTGAAAATTCGGAATTTAATTAAACAACTGAACTATCTGAAAAATGCGATTAAGCGAGTCAAAGCTAAGCCTGCTTAACGCCTTGCGAGCGTGAGCATTTTATCTAATGTTCTGAATTTTAAATACCCTGATTAATAGCTTTTTTGTGAATTTAAAAATAATCAGATTTATCAGAAATTTCAGTTGTTTATATAAAAATCTGTGTTTTGCCCACCCCTTCTTCGTCTTAGCGCATTCTTACTTCACATATTTCTTGCCGTTTTGGATGTAGATTCCGTGCTCGGGGACACTCTTGAGCTCACGGCCTTGGAGGTCGAAGATGCGACTGTCGGCATTCTCACTATCGGTAGCGACTGTGCTGATGCCAGTAAGTCCTTGCACGTATGTCGCTTGAATGCTGCTCTTCTGAATCACTGTCTCTCCCTGCTTCATCAAAGTAAGAACCATTGGTTTGTCGATGCGCCAATATTGGTTTGCCTCTGTTCCAGGCTGATACCACATATAACCGCTATCGGCAGTGTTCTCGGCGCGCACCTCATACTCGCCATCCTCAAGGGCCGACATGTCGAGGGCGAACTTGCCGACATTGCCTGGATAAGAAGGAAAGAAGCGGCATATTAGAAATTTGAGAACCTCAACAATAACCAGTTTATCATTGTTTCTTATCCAAGAGTCAACATCGCAGAATCGGCTGAGATAGCCCTCAAGCTCATCGTCAGTAAGATCCTGACCTGTGTTCTCGGGAAGGCAGCCAAGAATGTAAGGCGCGTAGCCCTGTGCAGTGAAATAATTCTCGTCATAAGCGGCTTTCCAGGTCGCTCCCTCAGGTTTTGTGATCTCAAAGTTGAAACCAACCAAGTAAGCACTGCTCTGCTCGCTGATACCAACCTCAATCTCAACATTGGCGGCATCGTCGCCGTTGAGAAGGTTCATCATCGTCTTCGTGGGGCAGTCCTGAGCTGAGACTGCAAGACTCAGCAAGGCTGCTGCAATAAGTGTAAAAATCTTTTTCATAATTATGATAGGGTGTCATCAACAGCCCATTGAAGACTTTTATAGTTTGACGAAAAAGCGTGGACTAATTTGCTGTAAGCAAAACGCTTTTATATTGAATTATTAAATAATTTTATCTCAAGATTTTCTCGGTGGTGCGAGAGCCGTCGGTGTAGGTCGTCACCTTGATGTTCATGCCCTTGAAAGGCTCGGAGCTCTCAACTCCTGCGATGTTGTTGTAGCGTATACCAGCAACTTGCTTGTCACAATTAATAGTAGTAATGGCATCAGGATTTAAATACTCCATTGCCAACGCATAGTTCTCACCCTTATAGATTATCACACCATCTTCTTCAATGTAGGCTAGTTTGGGAAACCTTAAGTCGCCATTTTGATATCTATGTTCAAACGGGTCGAGCATTCTATCGCTATTGGCTTTAGAATCATTGGCGACTCCACACCGCTCGGCTATCACAATGTCATCTCCTATACTGTAGAAGTTTGATAAATAATCTCCTATCTGCACCTGTGTGACTTCTACTTCCGAACCTTCGAAAAGTGGCTGATAACCATAGGTGTAATTAACATACGGATCAGTCACATCATTAAAGTCAAAAATCTCATTCTCTCCAGTGGATTCATCAAAATATTTTGCAAACTGGTATTGACTGTAATAAATCTGACCTTCAATTTCAACCCAATCATTATAAACACAATACACTTTCTTGTCCTCTTCGCGGAAGAAAGCTTTTAACATGGCGTTCTCCAGATTAATTTCATCAGGGTTTGAAACATCATATTGTGTATAGTAATTTATATAACTATGCCCATTCATTTCTGTTGTATTGATTAGGTACCCAACATAAAAATATTCTGGAGTGTCTGAATAAAAATATACCCACTTCTTGCCATCCTTTAACAAAGGCGAGTATTTGTATTCAACTGCACTGGCGCTGGTTATCATCAGCATGCCCAGCAATAATAATGTAATCTTTTTCATATTAGAAGTTTTTTATACGATTAACAATAAAATTTTAACAATCACAAGCTTTCAATTGCAAATATAGCAGGAAGTTCTTAAAATTCCAAATATTTAGTCTGTAAATTCTTTGAATTCCACCTTTGAGCCTCGCTCGGCAGTGAAACTCTTGATAACTTCCACTTTTCCAGCCTCAATCTTGACCTTGGCTCCGCTCTGGAACACGCAGCCGTCAATAGTTACCTTGCCAGGTGTCTTTATGGCAAATATCGCTCCGTTCTCAACAATAAAACCTTCGCCAAGATGGACATCATCAGTTGCCTCTATCTCATATTCAGCACCATTCTTAATGGTCACATTACCATTACTCATGTAAGATGACACATTTCTTCCCGCACTAAAAGAACTTGCATAAACATACTGAGAGTTGTTGATGTTGCAGTTCTGCAAAATCATTGGCGCAATGTAAGGAATATACTCATGAAAATAGTCGTAAACCATAACAGAAGTGCTTGGTGATGTGCCATTTATTGTACAAATACCATTTACGTTCTCAATCTTTCCAACATTTCCGTTGTTATCGCAATAACCAATGATGTCAGCTTGATTGACACCCGAAATCGTAATATAGGTATCATATTTATTAACAGTGATGCCACTATATTGTTGGGGGGAACAAGTCCACATCTCAACTTCAGGGTCACCTAAAAGATTGTGAGCGAATTTCATGGCATAAAGATAATTATCAGAAATATTGCAATCATATTTTGATAACGCTTCAGCTTTGCCAATATTTTTATTTAATTCAAGTTCTTGAATAAATTGAAGTTCTAAATTTGTAGCACATGGGGTTTGCAAAGAATCTCCCCCATAACTGGGTCTTGTGTAACCAAGATAAGCAACAGCTCCAAAATCTTTATTATATGTTGTTAAGACTTGACCTACATTATATTGAATATTATATGTGTTATATTCTGTAAGTGACACTCTTTCTCTATAAATATCATATGGCATTGTAGAACACGCAATTGAATATATTACATTTGGATGCTCTTTATTGGTTAAATAATCAAAGCCGTTATTTCCTTCATCTATATAGTTCAGAGAATAATCATAATTATTGTAAGGATATTCTTCTAACGCTTTTATAGCATACCTAATAGTACCTTGTTGGTTCTCTCCTGTGGTAATAGTCAGTGGACTACCATGACCATTTAAACTCACATATCCATAATTAGTGTTTAGTGTGTCTATTATCTCATTTCCTGTTGGGATGATGCCATTTTCTTCTTGAGCTACATCAATTGAGAAATTTGGCATACTTGAATTAATTAAATTTGATAAAAAATAGGCACACCCTTCTCTATACTGAAGGTCTCCTGATTGGCATATTAATGCTTTTGATAAATAAGATTCATTTCCACATTTAGGATGCAAAGAATAATTAACGAGTTTCTTTGTATAATTATCTATTTCCATATCCGAATGACAGAGCAATCTGCCAACATAGATGTCAGGAGAAAATATCTGATTTCCATATTTGGGTTTCATTACACTTATTTCACCATAGTTCGTATTATTATTCATATCCCAATCACAATAAAGATTACTGAAGTATAGATCTGTTGGTGTATTCTGAATTGTAGTAAATAATCCAATATTATCAGCAAAATATCCTCCATATCTTATCGGGCAGTTGTCTTTGTCTCCTCCAAGAAGGACGTATTCTGTTGGTGTGTGAGATGCACCATATGCATATTTCAAATACTCCCTAACTACACCTGCATCATCATTTATATAATCCCTGACGTAATAAGGTTTGCTTTCATGCCAATCGCCTTGATTATACCTATTGTCCATTTTCAAGTCCTCTAAACAAACCACCCCAGCAAATATACCTCTCTGTCTTTTAAGTGCAACAATTTTCCTGAAAGAATCGGCTAAGTGCCTTTTTGTGATAATGCAATAAGTATATGCACTATCAAGTGCCCCATTATAAATATAGGTATATGAATCCCTTAAATTTGTACCACTTGAAGTTGTTATCATTTCTGGATTAACGACTCTTTTTCTTAGTTCATCCTGTTCTTTTTCTCTCAGTTCTTTATTGCCTCTTGCAATATGGGATCTGTTGGCTTGGTTAGATAAATCGTAGTCAACAATAATGGTTCCGTGATTAATAAATTTCAACTCACTATTTTCATAGTTGTACGTAATCGGCTTAATACCGATAGCCAGCACATGGTTATCGCCATATATGAATCCATCCCCTTCTATTTCTAAGATTCTTTCTGGTTTGAAAAGATTTGAACTATATATTATACTGTCGCATAATGGTCCATCATTAACAGGAGTGTTGTTGTTATATCTTAATGAGACAGGAACAACTGGTGCTGTTAATGAATATAACGTGCTGTCATTCACCAGTATTTTTACAGACAAATTAGTCGCATCATATGGAAGATAAAACATCATTGACTCATGTGGCAGAACTGGTTGAGAAACATCTCCATAGCAATTTAGCCCTTCATAACGCACTTTTGCATAGGCATTACCATCAATCGTGTCATATGTTATAGACAATTTGCTTGGGTCATATGTGACCGTATGGGTAATCCGCTCTGCCATTGCTCCTAC
>JAFZUL010000033.1 GCA_017618355.1 Muribaculaceae bacterium | reverse complement strand
TGGGCAGCGGCTCTGCCACATTGGACGATTAACGAGTTCTTCAAGGAACTTGAGAACTTCCTTCTCTGTGAGTTCGACATCGACCACGCAAGGCAAAGAGTCACTTGCTCGGTCACGTCGGAGAACTTGTCGGACGCGGGAACGGTCTGCATCGACAAGGTGATTGACTCCTTCTCGGTGGAAGTCTCCACCGACGAGGACAACACCGGCTACAAAGCCATGCTCAACCAGGGCTTCGCCGATGGCGGGCATCGTTTGGATAACATCTACAATGCCCAGTGGTACATAGCGCAGAAGACAAGAGCGGACGGCACGGTAAGCTGCACCGTGTGGCCCACGCTCAATGACCTTTTCAACAGCGACCTGCCGCAAGACTCAGTTCTTGACACTGGCGGCGGACGCAGCGACTACGCCACCTATCCGGGCGGCAAGTGGGGATTGCACTATGTGCAGGACATCGACACTTACTTTGTCCTCGAAGTGATGAAGCGTGTGGAGTATCGCACCACACCTTTCACAATCCACTCCGAGCACATGAAGTGGGGCAATGTGTGCAGGCTGGTTCCCGTCAACCGCTTCGGCGACCTCATTCTTGACAGGGAACATGATGATGACATCGAGGAAATCAACATCATTCCTGCATGGATTGACGAGACCGACGAGACCTACGGCAATGTCGTGTTCCTCGACTGCGGAGAGTCGGGCGACGACGACACGAACTCGGCACATCAGACACATTCCTATGTGCCTGACGGGGTGACGTGGCAAGAGCAAGTCGACCCCGATGTGCCTATCCAGTTCGGTGCGTTCTCCGCAGTGAGCGACGGCGAAAAGGAGAAGTCGGGTGCCGTGTTCGACAAGCTCTTTGTCGCTTTCTGGTGGGGCGACTACACCAAGTGCAAGCCTCGGCTGCCCCATCCGTGGACGGACACCTTCGATATGACTTACTCCTATGTCGCTCCTGCCGTGCTCACCGACACGAGCAAGCTCACAATCACATGGGGCGTAATCTACAGCGGCAGGAACTATTCGCTGCGCATCAACAACCGTGCCTACGGTCAAGGCGTGCAGCGCACCACCTACACCGAGGTTGACCAGAAGAAGAAGTACACCTTCTCCTTCCTTGCGGAGCAAATCCCCAATGTGCGCTCGCTGTTCTACATTGAGGGCAAGAAGTACCTATGCTGTAAAATTACTGTGACCTTTAGCGAAGACGGCATGTCGAACCTTATCAAAGGCGACTTCTATAGGGTTGTATAGCCTCTGCTTCCATTTTTAATTGTCAAGCACTTCTCGGAGTAATCCAAGAAGTGCTTGATTTTTAGCCTTTTGCAAAATGCCTCATATATAACTTTCACAATCTGTCATAGTGGGCGTATAGACTGTAGGTGCAGTAGTCGTAGAGGTCATTAGGTGCGGTTGCCGTTGATGTCACCGACAAGGTACTGCGGTACATCAGTCGGAGTGGTTGCAGTAGCGGTCGCCGTTGCGGTGACCGTCTATATCAACGCTTGCCATACAACACCCAGTCAAGAACCTTTCGGTTCGCCTCATCTATCTTCCGTTCATCGAAGTCTATATAGATGTCGGTGATAGTGTTGTTGCCGTGTCCCAACGCATGGGCGATAGTGTCACGGGGAATGTCAAGCGAGGCAGCAATAGTCGCCCATGTGTGACGCGCCCAATATGTTGATATGTCGGGGAATAAGGGGGCATACTCCTTCTTTCCACCGAGACCGCTACGCTTGACTGGCCCAATCTTCTTCAACGCACGGTTCAGACGTTTATTGAAGTCGATGTAATTGTTGTAGCGGTCGAGAATGTTGAGCAGCCACTTCTCACCGCGGTACTTGTTGATGATTTCCAACGCTTCCGGCTCCACCTTTATAGAATAAAGGCGGTTGGTCTTGGCTCGGTAATAGTTGATTCTTCCCTCGCTGTCAATCTCTTTAAGATTGCACAAATCAATCGTGTTAATGCCTATCAGCATGAACATTAGCTTAAACATGTCAAGATACTGCTGGGCGTGCTTCTCGCAAGGGAAGTTGATAAAAGTATGGAAGTCATCAACTTTGAGGTTGCGCTTGCGAGTGGCGACAGGGCGTATCTTCAAGCGACGGAACGGATAGAACGTGGTGATTTCATCGTCAATCGCTTCGTTGAACACCGCACGAATGTTTCGCAGGTGGATGTTGCGAGCATTGCGAGAGGGCGACTGACGCTCAAGATAAGTGTCAAAGGAAGTAATCCATTCCTTTGTAATGTCCTCGAAAGCCAGTTGTTCCAGCTGTGCTCCTGCAAACTCTGTCATTCGCTTATATGTGCCCATATATAAGCGTTTTGTGCTTTCTCGCTTGCTCTCTGCGAACTTCAAGAAACGTGTTGCAAACAGGTTCTTTTTTCGCTCTCTCTCGGCTTTTTCCGGGTTCAGAGCGAGCTCGCAGTGAGCTTTGATTTCAGCAGCAGTCATTCCATCGAGCTTCCCGTCTCTTGTCAGTTCGAGAAGCAGGGTGTCAACTTGTTGCTTGATGCCAGCAATGTAGACATTCAGCAGCATCTGGTCGGGATGGTTGAGCACCCTCAGCTTATTGCTGTCCCATTGATTCGGGAGTAACTTTGCGCTAAGCGACAGATAAGCAGTCTTATGCTTATGCGCTATAGCGACCTTCAACACACACGGTGAGCCGGCTTTTGAGCCACGCTCATCAAGAAAAAATCTGGTATTCGCCATAATAAAACTTGTGGCATTTTGCAATAAATCAGCGTGTTACGAGAAATCGCTTGCAAGTTCGCTTGCAAGTGACTTGCGCAAGGCTTGCGCAAAGGCTTGCAAATTCCTCTCAACAACGCTTGCAACACAAGATATTTTGGGGGGCAAACATCGCCTGAAATAAGCTCTAATCCAGTGCTTTTGCTTGCAAGCGTACTTGCAAGCAGTATGTTGCCAACCGTTGCGAACAACACCAAAATGTTGCAAAATTGCCGTTTTTTTTTGGCGATTTTAGTACCAAAACGGTACAAAAAAAGGTCCTGAATCATCAGCTAACTTGCTAATTTTCAGCACCTTTTTACTTCAGTCGGGATGACTAGATTCGAACTAGCGACCCCACGCCCCCCAGACGCGTACTCTAACCGGACTGAGCTACATCCCGAACTGCTGTTTCGAAGTGGCACGAGGGTGCCGTTTTTCGAAAAGCGATGCAAAATTACTGCTTTGGTTTGAATTGTGCAAACTTTTTTCAATTTTTTTCTTTTTCAGCTTGTTTTTTCTTTCAAATATGGGTTGTAGCTACTTCTTTGCAATTAATTTATGTGCCATGTGGTCACAAAAAAAAGTGGCGACTTAGCGCCGCCACTTAGACTGTTGTGGATTAGTACTCCATCATTGGCGGGAGTTCTTTGGCTTGTGCTACCATTCTCTCCACCTCAACGAGTGCAGGCACGCGGTTTACGAGGTTCTTAGCGGCGTTCACTTCTTCGAGTTTGGGCTGCAGGTTTGCAGGCACGCGGTTACGTAGCTCTTTCACGGTGTCAACGCCAGCTGCCTCGAGGAGCTCGCTGAACTGTGGTCCAACGCCTTTGATGCGCATCAAGTCGGCATGGTTGGCCCATTTGAGGATGAGTTTGCCACTAATGCCAGTTGCTTCCTCTAGAGCTTTGCGTCCAGCGGGTTTTGCACATTTCTCAAGCAGAGCGTCGGTGTCTTTTACGCCTGCTGCAATCAGTTTGGGAGCATATACTTCGCCCACGCCTTCGATGTCGATAATCTTGTAAGTCATAATGAGAGAAAGTTTAAATAGTTAATAAATGCTTTTTTGATAATTTGTGGCAAATATAGGCATAATTATTTCAAAAAGCAAGAGTTTTGTTTGTTTTTTTCAAACAATCACTTACAATTACCAACAATTGTTTCTTCATTCAGACGATTAGAAACGACAAGAAACGATTAACGATTATGCGTTTGACATAGATTTTTGTCCTGCTTTGTGTTATCATTATTTGTCCTTCATTGTCTTCAAACTCACGTTACTCTTGTGGCAGACGGCGGAAGCCTTGTCCCAGGATTTCGGAGCTTTCCATAATGTTGACGAAGGCCTTTGGATCGATGCGATAGAGCACAGAGCGCAGCTTAATCATGTCGTGGCGGTCGAGGGTGACATATACCATCTTGCGCTCGTTTCCTTTATAGAGTCCGCTGCCTGTGATGCAGGTGCCTCCGCGTTTGAGGTTGTTGATGATGAAGTCACGCACGGGTTCGGGATTGTCGGTGATGATGAACATGGTCTTGTAGCTCTTCATGCCGTCAACCACGAGGTCGATGACCTTGCCTTCGATGAAGATGATGATTACCGAGTAGATGGGCAGGCGAATGTCGCCAAAGGCGATGAGCGTGCTCAGGGTGATGATGCCGTCAACAATCATCACGAGAGTGCCGAGCGAGATTTTGGTGTATTTGTGCAGAATCATCGAGATGATGTCGCTGCCGCCGCTGGTGGCTCCCGAGCGGAAAATCAGGCCTATAGCCAAGCCATAGATGAGGCCAGCCACTACTGTGTTGAGGAAGTAGTCGGGTGTGAACCAGCCGCCGTCATGAGGTATCTCCACCATCGAGGCGCCTGCCTGCTTAACTATCTCTCCATCGTGGATAACGGGGTTATATCCCCACCAGCTCTCCAGCACAAAGGTGAAGACGAAAATCAAGGCTGTAGAGACAATGGTCTTGATGCCAAACTTTGGTCCAAGAATCCATGTGCCGATAATTAGCAGAGGAATATCCATGCAGATGGCATATAACGAGATTTTCCACGGCCACAGTGTGTTGAACACGTTACTGAGGCCATAGGTGCCGCCGGGCGCCATCAGATAGGGGTTCACAAACATCACGTCGCCGATGGCAAACAGAGCGCTGCCCACGATGAGCAATGTGTAGGCAAGTATCTCACGCTTAAGCTTTTTCTTATTGTCGAGTGCTAACATAGGAATTGTTTTTTTACTTGTTGGGTTTAAAATCGGGCGCAAAGGTAGTAAAAAGTTGTCAGTTATTAGTTGTCAGTTATCAGTTTTTTTAACGCTATGTGAAGACTGATTGTGACGCGTGCTTGAATTGCTCTAATTGCTTTGATTGCATGAGTGGCCTGAATCGCTTATCATTGGATGGCGGATTGCGGAAAACAGGACATGAAAAAAACTAACGAGTAAAAACTGAAAACTGAAAACTTTTCATTATCTTTGCAAGTTGATAGCACTAATTCTATAGAAAGGAAATGATAATAGTACGCACCAAGTATCTGCCGCCGTCGCGCAACTTTACCGCCATCAATCTTTTTGGCGTGTTTTTTGTGCATCCCGACGTGAAGATTACAAAGCGCCTCATCAACCATGAGAGCATCCACACGGCCCAGATGCGCGAACTGCTATATTTGCCGTTCTACATAATTTACCTTATAGAATGGCTTGTCAGGCTGTTCTTCAGGGGAAATGCCTATTTCAACATCAGTTTTGAGCGTGAGGCCTATAAGAACGAGTACGATTATGATTACCTAGAGCAGCGCAAGCATTTTTCTTGGATTAAATATATGCGTAAGAAAAAGGGCGCCAAGAAATCAAAAAAGAGAAAGAAATTCCGTAGAAAATTGAACAAATATTATAAACATAATGGATAAACATGATATTGAAACCTATAAGGCTGAGTTTATCGACCTGCTGAAGTCCACTGGCCGAGAGGGCGTTGATGACCTTGTTGAGATGCTTGACGACGGCAAGATGCGCTTCTTCACCGCGCCGGCTAGCGTTAACCACCACCTAAACAGCGACGGAGGACTGCTTGTGCACTCGCTCAACACCTGCAAGGCTGGACTCAAACTTCGCGAGATGGTTATCGCCATGAAGCCCGAACTTGAGGACCAGCTCAACCGCGACAGCGTGATTGTCGCCACACTGTTGCATGACATTTGCAAGGCCGACATCTATACGCCCGCTATCAGGAAACAGCGTGGTGCCGACGGCATCTGGCGAGAAGTGGACAGCTATGAGGTGAGCTACCGCAACTTCCCTATGGGTCATGGCGAGAAGTCGGCGATTCTCGCGCTGATGAGCGGCTTTGAAATTTATGACGACGAACTGCTTGCCATCCGTTGGCATATGGCTGCGTGGGACCTGCCCATGCAGAGCGTGGAGCTGAACAAATGCATCAACACCGCCCGCGATGAGCACCCCCTGTGTTCGCTGGTAAACCTCGCCGACGGCATCGCCGCCAACTTGCTTGAGTGGGAATAATTAATTCATAATGCACAATTTATAAGTTGTTGAAAAACTAATAACTAAAAACTACAACGATATGAGACTGCGATATATAATTACTTTACTGTTGCTTGTGACGGTTGGTAACAGCTTGCAGGCAAGGGATATCACCGCGCAGCGCACGCAGAAAGCGATAGATCGTTTTGTTGATGACTCGCTTATGCGCCACGCTTCGGTGGGAGTGATAGTCACTGACCTAAAGAGCGGCAAGATGCTCGGTGGCCGTAACATTAATTTGGCGTGCATTACCGCATCGACCATGAAGACCGTCACTTCGTCGGCGGCCCTTGAGCTGCTGGGTGCCGACTTTACCTTCGACACCCCTGTCTATCTCGATGGAGAAATCCACGGCAACACGCTGCGTGGCAATCTTGTGATAGTGGGCCAAGGCGACCCTACACTTGGCTCGGTATATTTCAAGGACAACCTCGACATCGTTCATGAAGTGATGGAGGCCCTCAACAGGCAGGGAATAACCACTATCGAGGGTAAGGTGATGGTTGATAACAGCCTATACCGCTACCCGGCTTATAACGGCGACTGGTGTGCCGACGACCTCGCTTGGGATTATGGCATGGGCTTGCATGCTCTCAATTACTGCGATAACCGTGTGAGGCTGGTGTTCACCGGCAAGGGCGACGGCACTGTGGAGAATGTCCACTTTGAGCCCAATGTGCCTGGTGTGCAAATCATAAACCGAATGCGTCCAGGAAATGAGGATAATGTGGGGGTGTTGCTCGAGTATGCCAATCCTGCCATCATTCTTACTGGCACGGCAGCCGACACCACATACGTCTTTAATGTGTCGAACCCTACTCCAGACGCGCTGCTCGTTGACAGCCTAGGTCGCACCCTCGCTAACTCTGGCATAAGAATCGCCAACAAACAGTTTGCGCCCAGTGACCGCCGTTGGCTGCTTATGACTCATAAGTCGCCGATACTGACTGACATCATCGCATCGTTGCTCGAACGTAGCGATAATATGTTCACTGAGGGATTGCTCAAAGCCATCGCCGTAAATAGCGGCCGCGAGCCTAGCGAGGCTCAAGCTGTAGAGGTTGTCGACAGCCTCTTCACTGCACGCGGCATCGATGCCTCGGGCAAGTTCCAATATGACGGCAGCGGTCTGGCGCGCAACAACAAAGCCCCTGTCAAGTTCTTTGCCGACATGCTCTCCTATATGAGCGACCGTCGCTTTGGCTCGCATCAGTTGCGACTTGTTGACTTGATGACCCGCATCGGCATCAACGCCAAGATAGGCACTCAGATTCCCGCCTCGTCGATTAGCGGCTTTATAGCCTCCAAGTCGGGCTCTATGCGCGACGTGCAGTGCTATGTAGGCTACTTCCCCGCCAATGAGCCGCGTTATGCGTGGGCCGTGCTCGTAAACAACTGGCACGGCAGCCGTCCAAACCTCAAAGAAATGATTGACAGCCTCTTGTTAGGCATTTTCGCACCTTAGTATAAACTGAAATACATATTAGATATGAACACAACTCTCGACCAACTTCTCACTAACGTTTATGAACTCGAAGGACTGTTGCTGGTGATGAAACGCCACCACGACGATGTCCCACAACTGGTAATTGACAAGTTCAAAGAGAAAGCACAGCAGATAGCTGCTTCGGCAAGCGTTCTTGATTCATTAGAAAAGACCGGAGTCACCCCTGAGGCCGAACTTGTGCCGCCCGTTTTTGTGCCGCCCGTTAAGCCTGAGCCCGCTGCACCAGCACCTGTTGTCAAACCAGCGCAAGAGCCAGTTGTAGAGTCTGTTGCTGAGGTTAAACCCATCGTCAAGACCGAGGAACCCGTTTCTCCTCAAGAACCTGCAACTTGTGACATCACATCGGCATTCTCAATCAACGACCGTTTCCTGTTCCAGCGGGAACTCTTCGACAGTGACAATGAGAAGTACAACGACGCCCTCGGCGTGATGCAGCGTCTTGGCAATATTGATAAGATTAAGGAGTTTATTACCGACGTTCTTGGCTTAGATTTCAACAACGACGTGGTGAAGGAGTTTGTGCGACTGATTGAACAGGCTCTTAAGGGATAACTCAACACATAATAAATCATGGCAGGAAAATTGTATATGGTGCCCACTCCAGTCGGCAATCTCGACGACATGACGATGAGGGCGGTGAAAATACTCAATGAGGTGGCGCTTATCCTTGCCGAGGACACGCGCACCAGCGCTGTGTTGATGAAGCATTATGGCATCGTCACACCCATGCGCAGCCACCATAAGTTTAACGAGCACAACACCACCAGCGCCATCATCGACATGCTCAAGGCAGGTGAGAGCATAGCGCTCATCACCGACGCTGGTACGCCAGGCATCAGCGACCCAGGATTCATGCTCTCGAGAGAGTGCCGCCGCAACGGCATCGTGGTAGAGACACTGCCAGGTCCCACAGCATTTGTGCCTGCCTTAGTCAATTCGGGGTTGCCGTGCGACAGGTTTGTCTTTGAGGGATTTCTTCCAGTAAAGAAGGGTAGGGCGACACGCCTCGAAGCCCTGGCGCAAGAGACTCGCACTATGATTTTCTATGAGTCGCCCACGCGCCTTGTGAAGACGTTGCAGCAGTTGGCCGAGGCCTTCGGTGGCGGCCGTGAGGCATCGGTGTGCCGCGAGATTTCCAAACTCCACGACACCACACATCATGGCACACTTGGCGAGCTTGTTGAGCACTTCACTCACGATGCTCCCCGAGGCGAGATAGTGATTGTGGTGGCGGGCAAGGAAAGCGAAGCTCACGTCAAAGTCGATAAGTATGCCAAGTTCAAGAACAAATACAACCAGTGCGATGAGAACGCTTAGCAAACTCATATTATCACTGTTGGCTATTGTGATGGTGGTAGCTTTCACATCGTGTCGCGACAAGGACAAAAGCGATGAGAGCGACCAGCCGCAAGTGATAAGAAGCAACGACGAGCTGAAACCCTCGGCTGAAGATGTGCTTACCGCGCCTCAGCAGCTCAAGAGTTCGCTCTTCGCCCTTACCAACGAGATTAACGATGGCTTTGACGAGATAACACGTTTTGAGCAGGCACTCGACACTACCGATTTCTCGCAGCTGTCACAAAACAAAAGGGCGAAGCTGCGTAATAATATCCTATTGGCAAAGAGCGCCATTCAAGAAAGACGCAAGAAACTCGCTGAACTTGAAGATGATTTAAAGGACCTCGACGAGCAGAGTCAGGCCGAGGTGGCGCAAACTATCAGCAACCTGCGGCAACAACTCGACCTGCAAAAGGCAACGGTTGACCAACTCAGCGCAAAACTCCATTATTCAGGTCCAAAACCTAAGGTCAAGAGTGAAACTCCTGATACAACTAAGGTCAGTAACCAGCAGCCAGAGGTGACGCAAAAAGCTCCTGAAGAGGAAAACCAGCAGAAGGAGCAGCGTGAAATGCTCAACAACGAACTCAACGAGTGCTATTATGCCATTGGCACTAGAAGTGATTTGAAAAACCACAAGATAATCGACTCGGAGTTCTTGAAAAAGACCAAAGTGATGCAAAGTGGCAATCTCTTGATTTCCTATTTCACCAAAGCTGACAAACGAACTCTCAATGAGATACCTGTAAACAGCAAAAAGGTGACTTTGCTCACCAACCACGACCCACTTTCCTACTTTTTAGAGGAGACCGAAGACAAAACTGTTATTAAAATCCTTGACCCGGCTACCTTCTGGGAGTATAGCAACTACCTTGTGGTGCAGATTGAGTGAAGATACAAAACTAATGAAAGTAGTAATCGCCATCGACAAGTTCAAGGGAAGCGCCACCAGTGAGCAACTGGCACAGGTGATAGGTGAGGAGATTCTCAGCATCTCTCCTGATGCGCAGGTGGTGGCAGTGCCCATTGCTGATGGTGGTGACGGCACGATGGAGTGCGTCAAGAGCATCTTTGGAGAGAGGACAAAGACCCACCATGTGAGCGTGACAGCTCCATTGCAGCAACTGCCACGGGTTGATGCGCAATATATCACTATCGAAGACACTGCCTACATGGACCTTGCTACGGCAAGTGGATTGGCTTTGGTCCCCGACGGTTGCCACGACGTGATGATGGCTAGCACTTTTGGCACAGGTGAGATGATTGCCCACGCCATTAATAACGGTGCGAGGCACATAGTGCTAGGACTTGGCGGCAGTGCCACATGCGACGGAGGAACTGGCATACTGGCTGCTTTAGGATTCAGACTTCTCGACTGTTGCAGCAACGTTCTGTACCCTTGCGGCGAGAATCTTGCCAAGATTGCCAGCATTGATAGCGATAATGTTGAGAGCAAGGTGTTAAACACCCGATTCACGTTGCTTAGCGATGTTGATAATCCTCTATATGGCGAAAATGGTGCGGCCTATGTTTTCGCTCCGCAAAAAGGCGCTTCGCCGCAACAGGTCGCACAGCTCGACGAAGGCCTAAGGTATTTTGCCACGCTGCTGCCACCTCACATCGCCCACTTGTCTGGTGCTGGAGCAGCTGGCGGCGTGACGGCAGGAATGATGGCGATGCTCAACGCCACAATCAAGCTAGGAATCGATGTGCTGCTTGAGATGGCACATTTTGATGACCTTATTCGCGACGCCGACCTCATCATCACCGGTGAGGGCCGTATCGATGACCAGACTCTTCGCGGCAAGGCGCCAGCAGGTGTGCTGAAAGCGGCCAAGAAGAAAGGAATACCAGTCATTGCCCTTTGCGGATGCATCGCCCCAGATACTGACACCACCAAAATGGGCTTCGAAAAAGTACTCGCTGTCACCCCTGCGGGCATGCCATTAGAACATGCCCTTGACAACTTGACTACACTCCGCAACGTAGCCATCTCAACAAGGGCGATAATGACAAAATGCTGTTAGTTTCTTTGTTGCGATGGCATCGCAACAAACAGAACTAGTGTTTTTATTACTTTTTATTGCATGATTAGTGATTAGAATTTGCACGATTGGGGAAAATGTTTTAAATTTGCTTGCTAATTATGTCCCTCAATTTTTTTGCTATGAAGAAGGTTAGTTTTAATGTGCGGAAATGGACCGTGAGGACAGTTGTTGCTGTTGGCGCGTTGCTTGGCGTCTCGGCTTGTTGTCATACCAAGAAAGTGGTTGAAGATGATAACAATAATAACAATAATAACATGCCCCCGATTCATAATCTCAAATATGGGCCTCCGATTCATGCTCTCAAATATGGTCCTCTCGTGGATAACCATTATGAAAGACTTAGAACCATTATAGAACGCGTTGACGAGGATGGCAATGTCGTGTACGACACTATTGACAGTCCAGAAACTCCAAAAGAAAAACCTAAGTTAAAACAATTAATTCCTGAAGATGAGTAAGCTATGAAAAAGATGAGTTTTAATGTACATAAATGGGGTGTGCGTGCACTGGTAGCTGTTGGTGCAGCTATAGGACTCACGTCGTGCACTCACAAGATAGACCCCAATACCGCTGCAGGTGTCTATGGTCCACCTCCAGGATACAAACCTCAGAATATAAATGTGGTTGAGGACGTGTATGGCCCTCCGGTAGAAAGGATTGACAGTGTCAATAAGGATGAGCCAGAAGTGTTGCAACCCAAGAAGGAACAGGATAAAGATATTCAATAATGAAAAAGACAACATTCACAATAAGAAAATGGCTTGTGCGAGGACTGGTTGTGGTTGGCGCGATGATAGGTGTCACTGCTTGCCAGCACACTAAAAAGTACAACCTTGATAATGACGAAAGCATCTCGAGTTCCAAGTCAAGTGAGGTTAGCGATGTAAGTGAAGTCAGTGATATTAGCGATATCAGCGTAGTGGAAGATGTCTATGGTCCTCCTGTAGAAGAAATTGATGACATGCGTTCAGTAGAAACTGTCTATGGCCCACCATCTTATTTTGATGACTCTGAGAGAGTTCCCGATATCGCCGATTGACTACAGCAGTCAAAAGAAGACAAAAAAGCGGAATAATGAAAACTCGCCAGCTTATAGATTTTGAGAATACGCGTCGTGAGCGCCGATGGCTAGAAAAGAACCATCCGCTGAGGCAACTGTTCTGGGAGTGCACATTGCGTTGTAACCTCTCGTGCCGCCACTGTGGCAGCGATTGCCGCAAGGTGTCGGTAACGCCAGATATGCCTCTAGAGCACTTCCTTCCTGTGCTTGATGATGTGGCAACAATGATGGAACCTAAAAAAGTGCTGGTCAATACCGTTGGCGGCGAACCCTTGGTGCGCCCCGACATTGTGGAGTGCGGAAAGGCTATTACCGACCGAGGCTTCCTGTGGGGCTTTGTGACCAATGGTGTGTTGCTCACCGAGCAAATGCTGCGTGACGTGTTAAAAGCCGGTTTGCGTACTGTGGCAGTGAGTCTCGATGGCCTTGAGGAAGAACATAATTGGCTACGTGGCGGTTCTTTCGACGGAGCGATGAGTGCGGTGAAACTGCTCACTCGCACCCGCAACCTGCTTTGGGATGTGATTACTTGCGTAAATCAGCGCAACTTTTCCACCTTGCCCCAACTCAAGCAGTATCTCATCGATGCAGGAGTTACCAAGTGGCGCATTTTCACCATCTTTCCTCAGGGTAGGGCTAAACTTAACAATGAGCTGTATCTCAATCCCGAGCAGTATGTGGAACTCATGGATTTCATCGTTGCTACGCGCAAAGAGGGAAAGATACACTTGTCTTACAGCTGCGAGGGGTTCTTGGGTGATTATGAGGGAGAGGTGAGAGGTCACATCTTCCGCTGCGACGCAGGCACGATGACGGCTTCGATACTTGCCAACGGCGACATCAGCGGCTGCCTGAGCATCCGATCGCATTATAACCAGGGCAATATCTATCGCGATCGTTTCAGTGACGTGTGGAACAACCGCTTTGAGCAGATGCGCGACCGCCGATGGATGAAGCGTGACGAGTGCGCCAAATGCCAAATGTGGGATTGGTGCGCTGGCGGACCTTTCCACCTGCGTGACGACGACGGCAAGATGATGCATTGCAACTACCTGACTATTTGCAAAGCGAAAAAATGAGGATTGAGAATCGAGGATTGAGGCTCGGGGATCGAGGATAAGAACCCTCTCAACTTTTTCCTCTCAACTTTGAACTCTGAACTAATACTACCATTATGAAGCGAAAACTCTTTACTCTTGTGGTGATGATTGGCGTTAGCCTGATGGCGATGGCACAGTCATCTAACCATCAGTATGTGACTGTGGTGGCTGAGCCTGACCATGCCGATTGGACTTACCGCACTGGCGAAACAGCGCATTTCACTGCCTACGCCATCAAGGAGAACGTGCGCATGCACGACACCGAGATAACCTACAGTTATGGTCCTGATAAGCTTGATGCTGTGTTCACCAAGACCGTTAAGACCGACCGCAATGGTGTGGCGCACTTTGACGTGCCAGGCGCCAAAACGCCGGGGTTTACTAGCGTGAGAGTTAAGGTGGAGCTTGACGGCCGCACCTACAGTTCGATGACCAATATCGCTTTTGACCCTTACAGCATTAAGCCCACGACCACTATGCCCGACGACTTCGAGCAGTTTTGGGGCGATGCGATGAAAAAGGCGGCTCAGTTGCCTATGCAGCCAACACTGCGCCACAGCGACGAAGAGAGCAACGATAGGGTAGATGTCTATTACCTGCGCCTGCAGTCCTACAAGAAAGGTAACTATGTGTATGGTGTGCTTACTGTTCCTAAAACTCCAGGTCGCAAACCCGCCATCCTGCGTCTGCCTGGCGCTGCTGTGCGCTCGTTTAATGGTCCCAATGAACTAGCCTATGAGGGGTTTGTGGTGCTGGAGGTTGGAGTACACGGCATACCTGTTGACCAGGACAAGGAGATTTATCGCCAACTCGAGGCTGGCGCATTGGCAGGATACACCACGATGGGCATTGACAACCGCGACACTTATTACTACAAACGTTCCATCTTGGGATGTGTGCGTGCCGTCGATTACCTGTGCACGCGCGACGACGTAGATACCACACGCATCGCCACCTATGGCGGCAGTCAGGGTGGTATGCTCTCGATAATGACGGCGGCGTTGAGTCCGCACGTGAGCGCTTTGTTTTCCTATTTCCCCGCCTTCTGCGACCTCACGGGCTATTATAACGGCCGTGGCGCAGGGTGGCCGCATCTTTTCCGTAACCCAAATGAGCCAAACATCCAAGCTCGCATGGAAGTGTCACGATATTACGATACCGTGAACTTCGCTCGCATACTTAAGGTGCCGGGCTTCTACGCTTGGGGTTTCAACGACCCAGCTTGCTGTCCCACATCCACATTTAGCGCCTACAATGTGATTACCGCCCCCAAGCAGCTACAAGTGGGCCGCGACACAGGTCACTGGCTCTATCCCTGGCAAGTGGATAACGCCATGAAATGGCTAAAGAGCCAGTTCCATATGGAATAGCTGAAATGGTTATTGGTTAATGGTTATTTGCCCCCCTTGTCATTCATTGATTATGTATAGAGCATTATGAATTATGAATTATTAAAAACCCGTTTTTTTGTATGGTTGCGATTAAAATTACAAAAAACGTCAAAATAAGAGCTTTTATCAAAATAAATCATTAACTTTATAAAATTATGGTTAAGTCTTCAGACTTCACAAACACTATTTGAAACAATAGCCAATTTAAAAACGTATACTATGAGATATAAAATTAAAACAGAGGAAGATAAAATAATTAGAATAGCAGACCACGATATTGATGTTTTTATAATTGAAAACACAGTATACGAAGAGAAGCTCGTAGGCAAAAAAGAGCCAAAGGGACCTTATCTTTTTGGCTATGAACTTGGAGCAGAATATACTTCTGATGAAGAAGTGCATGTTACTGTTTATGAAAGACCAGAACCTTATGGTAACATATTTATGGGCGAAGGCGGATTTGCGTCAAATGACTTAAGCATGTACAGGATGGAACGGTTGAATCATTGTATTGACTTTTATGATAAAAAAGGCGAGCTGAGTCATTGGGTGAGGGGTTCTCAGGCTCTCATCAGAGCAATAGTTCCTAAAGGAACGAAATACATGGAGAATGAAAAAGGAGTAATTATATCCAATACAATTAAGATTATTTCAGTTGAGAGTGGTGACAAGGACAAAGAGCCTATTATAGTGAGACCCAGATTATACTTGCTTGACCCTAAAAAAGATGAAGAAACAAAGTCTTGGATACGAGACAGATATAAGATAGGAAAAGATGATGATCTCCAAATAACCATCTCTTATGGTGAACTGCATATCATAGTCTACCATAACGAGAAATATGGGGTTATTGATATAGACGGTAACGAAATCCTTCCTATTGCCTATGATGAGATTGTCCAAGATCACAATAATCATGTCGTAATTGTCAGACAGGGTGAGAAGTATGGCTGTCTGTCTGATGAAAATGTATTTAGTGGTTGTAACTTTGATGGTGTCAGGAAACGCAGCAGACGTTATATCATGGAATTTCTAAAAGACGGACGTTGGGTTCTGCTTGACAAGAATAATCAACCCACTAAAAAGCAAGCAGATGCATATTACGGCAAACCGAACTTATTTGTTTGGGGCTGTGGTTGGGCCCATGGACATGGTTATGGTGGATATAGTCGATATGATTGGTAAATATTACATCAAAAAAGAATCAATCAAATAGATTACCATTTCAATTAAAATAATAAGATTGAATCATAGTTAAGAAAGATTACATCTTAACATTGCTCGCAAGAATATTTGCTCACAAAAAATGCCCCGGATGTTCCGAGGCAATTACTTATGTAATGGGAAATTATTCTTCGTACCTTTCTGCGAGTTCCGAGTAGAAATTGATCAGTGAGTTTCTGAACTCTATATCGATGTATGGTATCACTCCCTCACGCAGTAGTCGCATACACTCGGAGAAATAGTCTGGTGACATGGTTTTAAAGCTCGTCACCAATAGGCGTTTGCGCCTCGAGGTGGTAATGTGAATGTGTGGTCAAAACCTAATTAATGTCATACATAGAACATCGGAACGCTTTTTCAATGTTATTAAGAATAATATTATTAAAAGAATTAAACTTCATTAGGTAAAATGTTTTGACCTAAATGTTTATTCAAACGAGATCTGGCCAGAACCTATCAGAGAGAAATTCTCAGCAGACATATTATTGATATGAAGTGTTCCAGCTGCCACAATTTTACCACGTCCATATTTGAATTCATCACTGGTTCCAACGAGGTATGCAGTTTCGTCATCTTTGCTCTTATATAGGAAACATTCTTGCTGGTAGTTCTCTGAGAATCGAAAAATGGCGTCAAAGAAATTGTCTGAGTTATCGGAAAAATTAATCACAAGGAAACTATTTTCTTTGTTGATCTCATTATTTGAGTTCACATAGCAGCCTCTAATTTTTTTCACGCCATATCCCAATTCTCTTAAATCTGCAACCAGTTTTCTATTGTCTTCATTCTTCTGTTCTCTTTTCTTATCTGCCCTCCATGTAGTTAAAATGGCACAATCATTATTCATGAGCCAGTACCCAGCTCTTGATATTCCATGAAATAAGGGTTCCACTATGGCATCTTTTTTTACTAACTCTATTATTGTACTTCCAGGTAAGGAAATAACAAAACCTTTTTTATCCAACTTAGGCACTTCGTCTTTTCTGCCACTAAAATCAAGCACTTTCTTCCTGATTCGTTGACGAGTTTCAGCATCGCTATCCAGCAACTGATCTCTAAAAGCCTCAATCTTCTCATTGTACATTGTTAGATCGATGCTTTCATTATAAAAATCCTCCGGTATATCATACCCATTAAAGAAATGATCCTCATCAAATATCGCAGGATAAAGTGTACCATCATTATCCCTCCAATACAAACTAACCTCATTCTCGACATCCAGACATAAGTAATCCGTTAGTTGTGTATGTTTTGGGTCTTCAAAGTCAGGATACCTGTCTTTTATTTCTTTGTACCTTAAAGCATATGATTCTTGTAATTCCTGATACATACTCGTTACGCGAACAATAGAGGTTTTCCCATCAGTGTAAACAACAATACCTATCGCCGTTAGAGTTTCACAGAGTGGAAATTCTAATGCCTCTAATACTTCATTTATCGGATCGCCTTCAGGTGCTCCAAATTCTTCAGAATATTCATATACAGCTCCAACCATTGTAAGGTTGAGGCGATTCCTACGTTTCTGATCTTCTGCGTTCATTTTTGTAAATTTCCTTCTTGATTGTGCATTCCGCATTATAAATTATGCATTATTATAGGCCAGTGCTGCGCCTAGTGCGGTGCAGTATTCGGCGTGGGCAGGGATGTGGAATTTCACGCCGTAGATTTCCTCGATGCGCGGGAATACCACTGCGCATTGTGGCAGACGAGTAAGATTGCCAATCAGTACAAAGTCCTTCACGCCAGTGTTGAGTTTCGAGAGCACAGCCGCCGAACCAATCGACTCCAGAACCATGCAGATGATGCCAAGCGCCACATCATTTTCGCTGGGGGTGTTTTGACGCACCTTTCCGAAAAGTGATGCTGTGGCATGCAAGGGCAGGCCCTCGAGGTCGGTCTTGCAGATGTCCTTGATTTGCAGGTTGATGTGAGTGATGTTGCCGTTCTTTGCCATCTCGATGACGTCGCTAATGTGGTCGGTCTTGAGAAGCAGATGCGCCAGACCCATTAGGGTACCGCCGCCAATGCCGATACCGCCCAAATGCTTGATAACATCGCCATCGACGCTTACCAGCGTTGTGCCAGTGCCCATCGACACCACAGTCAGCTTGTCGAGGCCGCTGTCGAAACGTGCTCCCAGTCCGTCGGCCTGGAACTCGTCGGCCTTGCTTGTGGGCAAGCCATAAATGGGGGTTGTCACGCCCGAGCTGCCCACTCCCGTGAGCATCACATGTTCGATGTCATCGAGGGTTATGTCGTTGTCATAGATATACTTGCCAAAAGCTCCAAAGAGCGACGTGATAGGGTCGGCTGCTGTGATAAACATGGGCGAGAGAATCTGCCCGTCATTGAGTCCCACAATCTTGGTGGTGCTTCCGCCCACATCAATTCCTATTACTAAGCCCATAGTAGTTTTTAGTTTTTAGTTATTAGTTTTTTAGTTCTTTAGTTCTAGTTATTTTGAAATAGCGGTCAAAATTAGTGCAAGCCGAGTGAAAAACAAAATGAAAATCAAAATTTTTCATTTTTTTTTCAGAGGCGACGCCTAATTTATTCAAAATTAGTGCAAAAAATGTAATGTAACAAAATATTATAACTAAATTTGCACTCATCAAACGAAACAAGCTATGAAAAAGATAAATTCTAACGAAATAGTGACGCTACTGTCGCTTGAGGCTACTGACCTTGATGTGCTATATAAGTGGGAGAATGACTCTTGGCTGTGGACAGTGAGCAACATAATGACGCCATCGCCCAAGAGCTACCTGTGGCAGTATCTGCAGAACTACGACAGTGACATCTACACCACCCGACAGCTTCGGCTGATGATAACGCTCACCAAGACCGGCGAGCCAGTGGGCACCGTTGACCTCACGAACTTCGACCCGTTCAACAACCGTGCCGAGTTTGGCATTATGATTGACAAGGCACACGAGGGTAAAGGCATAGGCGATGCGGCGTTGAAGCTCACCGTTGGCTACGTGCGCGACTACTTGGGGCTGTTTCAGATTTATGCCTTAGTGCCAACGAGTAACACCGTGTGCATAGGTCTGCTCAAGAAGCATGGCTTTGCCAGTGCCGGCCTGCTCAAGAAATGGATAAATCACGGCACCGAAATCCACGACGTGGAGATGATGCAGCTGGTGTTTTAGGGTTATTAGTAAAAGTTAGGTCTGCCGTCTCTTAGTTCAGGCTCACATCGTCGGGCCAATTTTTCCATAGTTGATATTGTTCTCCGAAGCGGGCTACGGCATTGTCCCAAATGTTGTCGTTGTCGGTGCTCATAACCAGCGGGGCGACATCACCTTTCAGCACTGCCCAGTCGTGTCGCTTAACCTCGTTGTCGAGTTGGCCTTTGCTCCATCCGCTGTAGCCAACCATGAATTTCACCTTTTCATTCACGTTCTCGCCATCGGCAAGAAACATCTTGATGACTTCGAAGTCGCCTCCAAAGAACACCCCTGGCGCGAGCTGTTCGCTGCCAGGAATAGCATCTTTGCCCAAAGAGTGCAGGAAAAACATCATGTTGGTGCCCACCGGACCACCAAGATACAGTGGCACCTGCTCGTTGCACACGACGTCAGGCACCAACTCGTTGAGGGTAAAGCGCGTGGGCTTATTCACAATTACACCCATCGAGCCGTCCACGTTATCGTGATCGACGAGAATGGTTATGCTGCGCTTGAAGCAAAAGTCCTCCACAGTGGGCTTTGCGACGAGTAGCGCGCCGCGTGCAGGCTCTGGCTGATTGTCGAGCAGATTGAATATGTCGAGGTTTAAATCTTCCATTTCGATGGCAAAAATAGTCAATTCTTACATTTTTTACAAGATTTTTGGTAACATATCAAGAAAAAACACTAACTTTACACGCAATTTAGATAAACACTCATGAAAGTACTAAAATTCGGAGGAACATCGGTAGGGACTGTTGAGGCTCTACGCAATGTGAAATACATTGTAGAGAACCAGGAAGAGCCTGTGATTGTCGTGGTTTCGGCGCTTGGTGGACTCACCGATACGCTCATTCAGGCCGCAAATCTTGCCGCTAAGAACGACATTGCCGCTTACCGCATTGTGCAGGACATCACCGCGCGTCACAATGAGATTATGAATAAGCTCATTACTGGCGAGCAGATTGACGATGCCCTCAATCGTGTGCGCGCCCTCTTCTATGAACTGAGCAATGCCTACACCGACATTTCGCGCAACGAGGAGCTCACCGAGGCCGACCTTGAGGAAGTGGTGAGCTACGGCGAGCGTCTGTCGTCGCTTATCATCAGTCTGATTATCGACAACGCCACTTATTTCAACTCCCTCGAAATAATGCGCAGCTCCAACCATGAGTGCGACCTTGAAGCTACCAATGCCAATATAGCCAACACCCTCGGCAAGTTCAAGGGAAAAGTGGCTGTGATGGGAGGCTTTATTTCCCGCGACAGCAAGAGCCGTCGTATCTCCAATCTGGGGCGTGGCGGTAGCGACTACACCGCCGCTATCGTGGCTAGTGCCCTAAATGCCGATAGCTTGGAGATTTGGACCGACGTTGACGGCTTTATGACTGCCGACCCAAAGAAAGATCCTAACGCCACTGTCATCCGCCAGATGACTTACGACCAGGCGCAAGAGATGTGCGACCAGGGCGCAAAGGTGATTTATGCTCCTACCATTAAGCCCGTTGCCGAGAAGCATATCCCCATCTGGGTGAAGAACACCTTCAACCGCGGCGCATTGGGCACGTTAATTGCCGATTGAGTCTTGTATGTTGCGATGCCATCGCAACATACTGAACAATAAACTCTGAACTAAGAAATGTCTTACCCCAAATTCATTATTACCCAAGACGGTCACTTGCGGCTTGGGATGGTGACGTTGCATCGTCATCTCATGGTACATGGCGACGTGTGCCTTGGGGGAGGGTATTGGCGCATCAATCATGCCGCTAGGCAGGTAGAGCTTAGTGGGGCGTCGAGCGACTACGGCAAGCCCCAGTGGCACCACATTGACAAGGTGATGCTCCCGCGCGACTACGAGGGCTACACTTTCACATGGCTCATAAACGGCAAGCAGCATCCCTTAACCGAGATGCTGCCTGTAGAGTATGTGTGAAATTCTTTATTTCACCAAAATCTTGCGTCCTTTCACCACATAAATGCCTGGAGCGAGGTTGTTGACGTCGCCGGCTTTGATGTTGTGAGCCATGCGCATGCCGAGCACGTTGTAAACGTCAACGATGTCGTTGGCGGCAGCGATTTCATTGATGCTTGTGACTTCGCCAGCTCCCAAGTGGTTTGGAGTCAAAGTGAACTGCTGTTCGCCTGGGATGCTGATGTAGCAACGAGTAGCATAGAAGAACGCTTTCTCATTATCAATCGAGGTGAAGTTGGCATCGCTGTTGTTGATGACGAGGATGCCATAGAGCCCCTTGCCGTCGGTCTTCACTGCTGCTCCATGCATTGTCACTTCCACGCCGCAGTCGGTGGTCAAAGTCACTTTCGACTCATTTTTTGCCACAGTGGTATTGACATGAAGATTCTTAGTGCCTGTCTCACCAGGATAGTAGAGAATATAGGGCTTATTGGCTTCGATACCCTCCTTTTTGCAGTCTTGGAAGTTGAGCACGATTTCGGTGCCTTGTTGAGCTACGCCCACTAGTTTCTCCAGTTTCACGCCCGATCCCAGAGCATCGTCAATCTCCTGTTCGGTCATGGCGAAAGGCAGAGAGATGGTGTTCCAGCCAGTGAAGAGATAGCGGTTAGCAGTCACGTCGCACAGTTGGCCGTCATAACGGTCAACCGATGTTCCACTGTAGGTGCTGAGATTCAGCGGTTTTTGCGACCATGCGGTAAGTACGAAAGCCGCCATCGCAATAATGCAGAATAATTTTTTCATAATAGTGTGTTTTATTTTAGTTAAACATGTTTTCTTTAAAACTTGTCGCAAAAATAATCAAAATATCTCGAAACCATAAAGATTTCTTGCTAAAAATATTTAATCAATTGTCTCTTTGAATTTCTTGCGGCGGAAGACGAAGTTGCGGCCAAGGTATTTCTCTCGTACGATGGGGTTGACGGCGAGCTCTTCGCTGGTGCCTTGGAAAAGGATTTTTCCCTCAAAGAGCAGGTAGGCTCGGTCGGTGATGCTTAGGGTCTCGGGAGCGTTGTGGTCGGTGATGAGGATGCCAATGTTCTTGTGTTTGAGGCTATAGACGATGCTTTGAATATCCTCCACAGCGATAGGATCAACACCGGCAAACGGCTCATCGAGCATGATGAATCGCGGGTTGATGGCGAGACAGCGCGCTATCTCGGTGCGTCGTCGCTCACCACCACTGAGTCGGTCGCCTAAGTTCTTGCGCACTTTCTCGAGGTGAAACTCCGAAATCAGTTCTTCTAGCTTGTCGCGCTGGTATTCGGGAGTGGTGTCGGTCATCTCGAGCACGGTGCGGATGTTGTTCTCTACGGTGAGTTTGCGGAACACCGATGCCTCCTGCGGCAGGTAGCCTATGCCTAGCTGCGCGCGGCGATACACAGGCAGCTTAGTGATTTCAACATTGTTTATATACACGCGACCTTCGTTGGGCGTGACGAGACCTGTTGTCATGTAAAACGTGGTGGTCTTGCCGGCACCGTTAGGCCCTAGCAGTCCCACAATCTCGCCCTGACGCACGTTGATTGACACATGGTTGGCGACGGTGCGCTGCCTGTACTTCTTCACTAGATTGTCGGTCTGAAGCACTAGGTTGCCCTCATCGCCACACTGCTTGAGCATGGCGGTCACCTTGTCGTTGACCTCGGTGATTTTCTCTACACTTGTAAAGTCATCTCCAATCGCCAGCGGCACTTGCGGGGTGTCGTCTTTCTTCTTGTCGCGGTTTTTATAAAGTTTCATAAGAGGTTATGTGACGAAAATAGTTCTGTCACTTCTTTAGGTTGAGGCGTGACTTGATGTAGTCGGTGAGAAGGTTGATGGCTACCTCGTTATGGCCTCCCTCGGGCACGATGATGTCGACAAAACGCTTGCATGGCTCGATGTGCATCAGGTGCATGGGTTTGAGCACACTCTGGTAGCGGTCAATAACCTCTTGGGCGGTGCGGCCACGCTCGATGCAGTCGCGGGAGATAACGCGGATGAGTCGGTCATCGCCATCGGCATCGACAAACACCTTGATGTCCATCATCTTGCGCAAGCGTGGGTCGCTCATCACCAATATGCCCTCAATCAGCACCACGTCGTGCGGGTCCATGTGCACGGTCTCTTTCTGGCGGGTGCAGGTGAGGTAGCTGTAGGTAGGCATTTCTATCGACTCTCCCTTCTTGAGCATCTTAAGGTGCTCGAGAAGCAAGTTCCAGTCAAAAGCTGCCGGCTCGTCGAAGTTTATCTTCTGACGGTCCTCAACGGGGATGTGACTAGAGTCCTTGTAATAGGAATCTTGAGAGATTATGCCAACTTCACCTTTAGGAAGGCGTTCCATGATTTTGCGTACTACAGTGGTCTTTCCCGAACCTGTTCCGCCTGCGATACCAATGATAAACATAGTTTTCAGATATTTATAGTAATGTTATTCGAGTTTTCGCCTAAAATCTTACAAAGGTACAGAATTTTGTAATAAAATTCAACACTTGAGGGAAAAATATTATATTTTCTTGTGGATTTCGTTATGAGATAAAATATTGTGTCTCCTCCGAACGCCGTGCATACGGCGCAATACATCAACAGCGCCCACGATTGTTTTCTCAGTTTTTAATCATTTGTCTCGCTTTTGCTCTTCTCGCTCTTGTGCCAGTTTTTTGCGGTAGGCCTCTAGGTAGAGGTGCTGGCGATGCTTGCGGGCGGCTTCTTTTTTAGCCTTCCGCTTCAGGTAGTCGTTATGGTGGTTTTCTAAGTAGTTGTCGGCCATCTTTTTTAAATTCAGAATGCTCAATTCAGAATGCAGAATTGAAATTCTCGATTCTTATTTTTTGATTTTCCTTCCACGTTCCTCCTTTCACCTTCCTCAATCTCGGGAGAATGAGTCGCTGAAGAGGGTTCGGTTGAGGATTGAGCGGCCCAGAGTGAGTTCGTCGGTATATTCTATCTCGTTTCCCACACTCACGCCTCGTGCGAGGATGGTGATTTTTACGTCGGGGTAGGGGGCAAGTTTGCGGTAGATATAGAAATTGGTGGTATCGCCTTCCATCGTAGCGCTGAGTGCGAGAATGACCTCTTTCACCTCGCCACTCTTTACTCTCTCAGCAAGGCTTTCGATTTCGATGTCTTGTGGCCCAATTCCATCCATCGGCGAGATTAGTCCTCCGAGCACATGATAGAGGCCGTGATGCTGGCCAGTGTTCTCGATGCTCATCACGTCTTTCACGTTCTCCACCACGCACACGGTGCTACGGTCGCGTGAGGGGTTAGCGCAGATGGGACAGGTCTCGGTCTCGCTGATGTTGTGGCACACGTGGCAATAGCGAATCTCCTTGCGCAGCTTGATGATGCTCTCGCCAAAGCGTGTGGCAACCTCTTCGTTCTGCTTGAGCAGATATAGTACCAGCCTGAGGGCAGTCTTGCGCCCGATGCCTGGCAACTGCGCAAACTCGCTGACGGCATTTTCCAATAGTCTTGAAGCAAATTCTTGTTCCATGACTGCAAAGGTAATAAATAGTTTTCAGTTGTCTATTATCAGTTGTCAGTTTTTTGCTCATAAGGTTCAAGTCTGCATCTGAAATTATATAACATCCTTAACTCAAAAAGTGATAAAGAAAAGGCAAACCGCCGTGAGCGATTTGCCTTTTTGTTTCCC
>JAFZUL010000032.1 GCA_017618355.1 Muribaculaceae bacterium | reverse complement strand
CTCAAAACTGAAAACTCAAAACTGAAAACTCAAAACTGAAAACTCAAAACTATAAACTATGAAACATCTATTTTCTAAATTTCGTGCCGTTGGCCTGATGGCTATTGTGGCACTGATTATGGGCTGGAGCTCGCAATCGCAAGCCTGTACCAACCTTATCGCCGGCAAGAAGGCTACAGTCGATGGCTCGACACTGATTACCTATGCCGCCGACTCTCACACCCTCTTTGGATTCCTTGAATACATTCCCGCTGCCGACCATAAAGCAGGCGAGATGCGTAAGATAATCGATTGGGACTCTGGAAAACACCTTGGTGACATCCCCGAGGTAGCTCATACATACAAAGTGGTGGGCAACATTAATGAGCATCAGGTGACTGTTGCCGAATCGACATGGGGTGGACGCCATGAGTGCGAAGACACCACTGGAAGGTCAATCGTGGACTACGGCAGCCTTATCTACATCGCTCTGCAACGCGCCAAGACCGCCCGCGAGGCCATCACTGTGATGACCGAACTGGCTGAGAAGTATGGCTACGCCAGCGAGGGTGAGTCGTTCTCGATTGGCGACCCCAACGAGGTTTGGGTATTGGAGATGATTGGCAAGGGCAGCGCCGAGAAAGGTGCTGTATGGGTAGCCATCCGCATCCCCGACGACTGCATCTCGGGCCACGCCAACCAAGCCCGCATACATAAGATTCCTTTCAAAGATAAAGCCAACTGCCTCTACAGCAAAGACGTTGTATCGTTTGCCCGCAAGATGGGATGGTTCAACGGCAAAGACGAGGACTTCGACTTCTCGCTAACCTACTGTCCACCCGACTATGGCACACTGCGTGGCTGCGATGCCCGCGCTTGGTCGTTCTTCAACAGATTCGCCGCAGGCATGGACCGCTATCTGCCATATCTCGAAGGCAAGAAGGGCGCCGAGATTATGCCACTCTACGTTAAGCCCGACAAGCTGGTGAGTGTTCGCGACATGCAGAACATGATGCGCGACCACTTCGAAGGCACTCCTTACGATATGACTCAAGATCCAGGCGCTAAGAACTACTTTGGCGTGCCTTACCGCTATCGTCCAATGGAGTTTGAGGTTGATGGTGTTACCTACTGCCACGAGCGCGCTATCGCCACTCAGCAGACAGGTTTCGTGTTCTGCACACAGATGCGTTCTTGGCTCCCCGATCCCGTGGGAGGCATCATCTGGTTTGCCGTTGACGATGCCAACACCGCTGTATTCGTGCCTATGTACTGCTCCATCAACGAGGTGCCCGACTGCTTCCGCGAGGGCAAGGGCGACCTTTATAACTTTGACTTTGATGCCGCATTCTGGGTTAACAACCTGATTGCCAACCAGTGTTATCACCGCTACTCGCAGATGATTCCCGATGTGCGCCGCGTGCAGCAGGGTCTTGAGGATGCTTTCTCCGCCCAGCAACCACAGGTTGAGGCTAAGGCTGCCGCCATTTACAAGAGCAATCCCTCGGAGTCTATTGAGTTCCTTACCAACTACAGCGTGAACAGCGCCCAGGATTATCTGCACAAATATCAAGACCTCGCCAAGTATCTCTTCGTTAAGTTCCTCGACGGAAACATCAAGAAGGAGAAAGACGGCCAGTTTGAGCGCAACCCCTACGGCACTCCCGTACAACCCAAGTTCGGTGGCTACACACAAGACTACTTTGATGCCATCGTCAAAGGCAGCGGCGACTATCTTAAAGTTAAAGAAATTGAGAAATAATTTTTTTGTTATACATCTAACGGGGTGGCTTTGTAATCAAGACCACCCTTTTTGATAACGATGAATCTTAAGAGTTATAAGAATTACAAAAGCCGCTTTCACAACTGGCAGTTGCACCCTATGAAATATGAATATCCTGGGGAGAAGCATCGTTGTGACTGCTGTGGCGAGGTCCATGAAGGGAACTTCTGCCCTCTTTGCGGACAGAAGGCGACTCATGGTCCCATCACATGGAAGAGCGTGTGGGCGGGAATTATGGAAATTTGGGGACTACACTCACGGTCTTTACCCTACTCTGCCTGGCAGCTGCTCACCCGCCCCGGCCACCTGATGCGCGACTACATCACCGGCAAGCGGCAAGTGAGCTTCCCGCCAGTGAAGATGCTCGTTATACTTGGAGTTATCGTCTATCTGATAGGGCATTGGGTGGCTCCCAAAGACTACACTCATGAGATAAAAACGGTAACAAATACTGGCGTGTTCTATTATTTAGAATATGCCTTTAAATGGCTTACCACACATCATGAATGGTTCCTGTTAGTGGTGTTCTCCCTGTTCATTTTGCCAACATGGTGGGTATTCCGTTATGCTCCTCTTCTCGAGCGCCACACTCTGCCACAGGGCTTTTTTATCCAAGTGTTTATAGTCAACCAAAATATGGTTATTAGCTTGCTGCTGTTTTTACTCTTAATAATCTTCCCAAGCACAACGCTAATTGAATTTATCCTACTATTTTCTTTTTGGCTTATTGACTATAAACAACTTTTCGGTTACAAATGGTGGGGGACAATATGGCGATGGGTTATGATGTTTGTTCTGATAATAGCATTTATTTTTGCCCTCGATGCTGTGCTAAATTTTGCTCAAACAATAATCAACCCAAGCTCAAATCCCAATGCAGAGAAATATGGTATAATGTTTTATTCTGGCCTTTTGGCGTCTTGTGGGGCATTCTCGTGCTTACTGTTCGCGTTGATATATACAGTGAACACAATCAACCGCAAAACATGGCTTGAGCTGAGCAAATGGAAGGCCTGGAAAGTTCCCATTATACTCACGAGTATTGTTGTGCTGCTGTTTATTGGGGTTTCTGCTTTGTCATTCCTATAAACAACTTGAATAATAGTAACAAGGGTGGGTCACAAAAACATGACCCACTCTAATTGTTGATAATGACCTGTAGCTTATTCGGGCAACTTCACTGCTGGCCAACCTTGGTCTTGATACATGGTAACCTTGAGGTCGTGAGATTTGGCATATTTTGCTATGCCTTGGGCACGGTTCTGCTCGCGTTCCTTATCGTTGGAGTGCATTTTCATGAACGCGTCATACTTGTCGCCAAAAATCTTCTTGGCTGTTGGCTCAAATTGTGAGCCGTCGCCTACTTGCTCAAAACCAGTCACCTCATAGCCCTTATCGCCCTTCTTCAGGTGGATAAGTCCAGGATGGCTGCCTCCCGAGGCTGTCTTGAGCGTGTCGCCAGCCATGTTGTAGTTGAATACCCAAAAGTCACCCCACACCTTGATGTCCTGCTCATCACTCTCATCGGTGGCTACCACAATCTGCTGTGGAATGCACACATCTGCCTGTGCATACTGCTTGCCAAAGGTGTCAACAATGTACTGGTCAACAACTTGCTCGATAGTTTGTTCCTCGGCAACTTCAGCACTTGTTGCATCGTTGGCGCTCTGTTCGATGGAGTTCTCAGCCTCGTTGGCGGGGCTACTTGAAGTTTCAGACTGTGGCTGGCATGCCACAAGCATTGTCATGCCGCACGCTATAATAAATGCGGCAAAAAATCCATTTTTTCTCATGACTGATAATTATTAGTAAAGTAACTTAAATGTCTCTTAATGATAATTTAGCGAGCGTAGTAGCATTTTATCTCCCCCACTGGCAGTTTGCCCACCACCATTAGTGGTATGCGCTGAGCTTCGGTCGAGATGTAGGCATCGATGTCGTCGCTCGACTTCTTGCCGTTGTCTTGTGTGAACTTGAGTTTGATGTGATAAGCCTGATGCTTCGACTTGTCCCTGAGCTCGATTTGCTCAACGCCCACATACTTGACAGTAAGAATCTCTTTCTGTTTGCCCGAGAAGATCCAAGTGCTATATGTGCTGTTTGACTTCATCTTATCGAAATCGATATTGCGAAGCATGAAAAACACGCTCAACATGTCGTAGGCCACGCCATTGGCGCTCAGGCTGAGGTTGGCGGTAGGCTTGTTCTTGCGGTAGCGTGTGCACTGCGCCGAAGTGCTGGCGGCATAGTTGGTAAACTCCACTATGTCGTGTGCAAAGTAGCTTCTCTCGTGGGTGAATTTCTCATACTTGATAGGCCTGAAATTGTTTGTCATAGTGCATTTCAAGGTGTCGCGCACAGTATAGATTTTATCGGCCCACGAGCGGGTCTTACCAGTCAGACGCGAGCTATAGCCATTGGCAGTCTTAGTGGTGGTGAGTGTGGCATCTGCCGCATGCTTCCACACGATACCCCAGTGATAAACGACCTGATAATTTAATGTCTCATTGGTGATAGACAAGGCATTAACGAGTGGTGACAGCACTAAACTAAGAACCACAAATACTAAAAGAAATGTCTTCCTCATTATTTATCTTTTTTTGTTTTAGATAAGACTTGAGTAATCTCTAAAAGTTTAAAACGAAGTACAATAAGTATAAAACTAGAAAGTCTAGAAAATCTAGAACTTCTAGAATATCTACAAATCTAGAAAAAACGAGGAACGTAAATGCACTTTCCACGTTCCTCGTTCTACGTTCCATGCGCCGACAGGCGTTACTTCACAAGCACCTTTACACCGTTCACGATGTATATGCCAGGTGCAAGGCCGTCGATGGTGAGTTTACCACCGCTAATGGTCTCACTGGCGATCTGGCGGCCATTGGTGTCGTAAACGCCAACCACTGTGCCGTCCTTTCCAGCAACAACTATACCGCCATAGGTTCCGGCAAGGTCAAAGCCATCGTCACCTATCACGCTGTTAATGCCTGTGACAGTACCGTCGCTAGACCAGTTGAGGTAGAAGGTGGCATTGTTGTCCCTGTTATTAGAGTTATTACTGCAAGAGTAAGAATACTGTGCTTTACCTTCTCCAGGATTATTTGGATCCTCGGCAAGTACTACAATAGTGCCAGGCACTTGACTTGGGTCTAGATATTGACCCATGTTGTCTGGGTTGAGAGTGACATTTTTACCACCGGCATTGGCTGTGAGCACAGCAGCATCACTTGTCCAACCAGTGATTTTGCCAAGGTCAAGACCATCGTCACCTAGATAACGAGTTTTGTTTTTGATGTCTTTGCTGTCTCTATCGGTGAGCACGGTACCGTTTCCAGTCTCATTGGGGTCAATCTGGAAAAAGTAAACAGTTACCTCGTTGCCAAAGTCGCCATGAGGAATGAACTTAGAGCAGTCGGCAAGAATGGTGCGGCCGTTGTCACGACTATCAACGGTGACACCGCTTGGCAGGGAAATTCCGTTGATATGGTTGTGAGCAAACTCAATGTTAGTCAAGTTAGCAAAACTGCCTGTAATACTATGTAGGTCATTACCGTTGGCGCGAGCATCGATGATGCTGGCTGGCAGAACAAGGTCGCTCAAGCTGTTGCCGGCATCAGCACTTGCAACGGGAGCCTCATCATCGCTATAGACGGTAGTTGGATAGATTGCGTCGCCATCACTGCCATCGTGGTTAAGACGCTCGCTGCCGTCTAGTTGCGTCCTTGTGTCGCTGCCATTTGAGATATTGAAAAATTCCAGCTTGGTGTTGTCGCCCAAGTCGATATTGGGCAATTTGTTGCGAGCAACATCAAGCCACAACAGGTTCTCGTTCTCACTCAAATCAAGGCTGGTGAGTCCGTTATCGTAGGCGCGCAGTTTCTCGAGAGCAATATTGTCCGTTACATCAAGAGTAGTGGCGCCAATGTTCGAAATCCATAGGTTCTTCAAAGCAGTATTGCTCGAGAAAGTGATATCGTTGCCCCAATGGGTGTTGTTGTAGCCACACAGTATCTCAAGACCAGTCAATGTGCTAAGTCCTACAAAGTTGGTTTTCAGCAATGGATCGTTCTGCACGTAGAGAGCCTTGAGATTGGGATCATTGCTCAAGTACAGAGTGTCGAGAACAGGACGATTATGAGCGCGAACAATGGGCAGGTCAGAGCAGTTATCAGCCTTTACTGTCCTGATATTCGGGCAATAAGTGAGGTCAAGGGAGTTCCAGTTAGACACACTGGCATAATTTGCTTCAAAAGCATGTGTAGTGAAGTTGAGCGGGTTGCCACTTACATCAAGATATTCGAGGTAAGGCAAGTCAGCAAATGCGGAACCTGGATAAAGACGAACCTCATTATATCCACTATAACTTAGATCCCAATATCTAAGTTTGCTCGGATAAACATCAGAGTCTGCTGTAGTGCCATTAGGACCTACTAATTCAATTATTGGGTATCCGTCTTTGTCATGATGAGCCCAATCGACACGCTGGAATTTCTTTATTGAGGTCTGCGTTCCAGTATTACCCATTCCATAACGCAGATCACCTGAACCATTAAAATCTCGCATTATTTCACTGTCTCCATACATATAGCTGCAGGTCAGTGTGTCAAGCTCTGGGAAGTATCTCACACCAAGCGAACGCATATTGTTGTGGTCGGTATGGATAACCTTGAGATTTGTACATGGAATGAAATAAACGAAGGTGTGCCAACTCACATATGCACGATGAGTTGTTGTGTTTTGAGAAGGTTTACCTGCAAAAGTTCCCATATCGGTCACCCAGTCTGTGTCCATCCAACCGGGATTCATGTGTGTTGGACCTGCCGAGGTGTTGTGAATGTTAGTATAGCTGATATCAACCCATTCAAGATTCACATTCTTTCCTAAATCAAGATGATAGAGGCCTATGGTGTCATTAAGGTCCTCAATGCGCAAGTCAAATGGACGCTCACGAAGTGCCTGCAAGTTGGTATAGCCAGCAGTCCATTCTGCAGCACTTGGATTCCAACCTGGCATTGGTTTGGCATTGGGATTATTTGGATCTTTGCCATATACTCTACCGTATTTCATAAAGTTCTTTCCCTTCTTAATTATCATAGCCTCTACTGCTGCCTCATCATTGGGATTAATTGTACCGTCAATAACACCATGAATCTCGTTGTTGTGGCTCACGTCGAGGTGCTTGAGAGCAACGTTCCTGTAGAGGTGAACACTATCTTGCAGGTTGTTGTAGGCAAGATCGAGATATTCAAGAGCTGTAAGATACTCAAGGCTCGACTCGTTGGGGTCGGCAACACGATAGTTTACATCTCCTGCTACGTCAAGATTATAAACGCCATTGGTGAAGGTTGTAAACTCGTTGTGACGTGCCTGAAGTTTTGTCAAGCCTGTAACGCCTTGCAGGGAGTTCTGCTGACCAAGCTTGTTGAACGAGCTGTTCTCTATATTCAGCGTCTGCAAGCTGCTAAGTCCCTTAATGTAAAGACCGTTGTCGCTCTCAATAACCCCATCGGGACTAGTCTGAGTCAAAGCAGTGTTCCAGTGAAGTTCAATCTCGGTAAGACCAGTGTTGTCAGCCAAAGCCAACGACTTGAGAGAAGTGTTATTCTCGGCTTTAAATTTAGTGAAGCCGTTGTTGCCCAAGTCAAGACCAACAAGAGAGGTCTGTGGCAAAGTGTAAGCCCCACTGCCAAAGTTGTTGTTCTGAGCGTAGAGATAATTAACATTGCAACCGTTAGGGATGTTGATGTCGGTAAGCTGGTTATTGTTTAGTTTCAGAACATTTATTTGGCTTGCCTGAATATTGGGGACATCAGTGAAGTTGTTGTCACTGAAGTCCAAGACAACATTGCTTGCGCCTGCATCCACGGTCACTAAGGGATAGTTACTGTTGCTGAAACTATTATTAGTAAGAGTTACCGTATGCATATTTGCATTACCACCAAGGTTTATAGTGGTCAGCGCAGGGCAATTGATAGCAGTAAATGACTGCAAATTGTTATTGTTTCCATCCATATAGTTGTTGTCGAAATCCACTGTCTGAAGGGCGGTAAAGCCATCGAGAGCATAATTGGTCGACATGGCATCATTCGACAAGTCAAGGGTTACAAGAGTACTCTTGTTGGTAGCATCAAAAGCGTTGATTTGCTTGTTGAAATAGATGTCAGCACCGTTAATCGTTATGTCGGTAAGAGCCGGGCAGTTCTGGGCTGTAACATATTGCAACTTCGATGCATTGTGCTCAGCAAGAATCCTAGTCATTGTGCTGCAGTCGTTGGCAGTAACAGTGAGCAATGTGTTTGGAGTTTGTGGAATGTTCAGCACAGTGAAGGGGTTGTTTGAAGCATCCAGAGTTGCAAGATGTGTCAATGTTGATAAAGTAGTAGCCTCAGGGAAGTTAAGTGAGGTGATGCCACAATTGTTAATTGTGAGACCTGTCATTGCTACATTGCCACTCAAGTCAATATAAGTCAAGACAGGACAATTGTTGATAGAAAGAGCTTTAGTCCAAGTAGCTTGAGAGTTGAACTTGAAAGTCTTAAGCGCGGTAAAGCCATCAAGAGCGGGGTCAGCGCCAGTGGTAGTCATGTGCTGGTTACTAATGTCAAGGTATTCGAGTACACCTTTTTGAGTGGAGCTGAATGATGCCACGATAGCATGTGGATTGCCATCGCAACCGCTCATGTCGAAATATTTGAGTTTTGATAATGTGTTTAATGCAGTAACTTCACCAAAATGATAGTTATCATAGTTGTTAGCAACAATTAAAGTCTCAAGAGAACTAGCCACACGATCAGCAAACGCCTCTTGACTACAATATTGTACAGCACAATTTGAAATATCTATATATTCTAAACTATTGCTCTCTGCTGGCGGGAGGTTTAGTATTGGATTATTTGTACTTGCAGCATTCTTACCAAAGCCCTTTAAGCCACTGTTTCCATGCAAATCAAGTTTGCGTAAATTAGTAAGTGCTGTAAGATCTGCATAGGTTATGTTGTTGTCTCTAGCATATAGTTCCTCTAGATATGTAAAATGTTCGATACCTGTAGGATTGGCAATTTTTCCAGTCATGCCTTTATCTGTATCGTAACTGATATCAAGAACTTTAATATTGTTTGCAGTAATAGCTTCACCTTCGGCAATTCCAGTACTGTAAGTGATAGCTTTACGCAAGTTGGCATCAGGGACGTTTGTGCTATTCAGAATTATTCCAGAAATGGTCATTCTAGAGTCACCAGCATAGTTTGACCAATAAGCTCCGTTCACCCATGTTAAGTCTGATGTTTGCGAACCACTATCGTTGTTAAAAATCAAATTGGCTGGGTTAGTCTGCGAGTCACTTATCCATACATACACATCATTGCCATTACCATTAGTGCCAACTTTTGTCATTTTTTCACCTGGCCAACTTGACGCAGAACCACTATAACCATTGCCCCATGCATAGGCATAGAGATCCCCACTCCATTTACTTGCATTTACTACATATGTAAATGGTTCAGAATGGAAACCCACTCCGTCTGGCGTGTCATAATAGTCAGTAACATTATTGGCATTGTTGTTGGCAAATTCGAAAAAACGGTTGCCATTAACATAGATGTCTCCAGTTTTAGTCTCATCGGTACCAAAACTGAGGATAACATTGGCAGTTTCAGCATCAATTTCGATGTAGTACCAAGTTTTATCACCAACATTCTTTGTGTTTGTGAGCTGCGTGCCAGGATAAGGGTCGAGCAATGGAGTCTGATTGTTGTCCCATGCATAGACGTAGGGTGCTTGATTACCTGTCACATTCACATTGATTGTGATAGCCCAAGCATTTGTGCTCCAAGCGGTGGCGAAGAATGCTAGGAGCATAAAAGCGCAGTGTTTTGTTAGAAGTTTTTTAGTCATAGTAATATATGTTTTTAGTGTTATAAATTACCGTAGTTAGTAAATAGATGCTATTTCGGGAATGTCGTGCAAAAATATTAATAATTGTTGTATATTCAAAGAGTATAAGTCAAAAAATCACAAATAAGCACTATTGACCGATTGAAGGCTGTTATCAATCGGTCAATAGGATTTTTATTCAACTTGCAAGGGACGTTATTTCTTCACAAGCACTCTATAGCCTTTTGCGTCGAGTGAGAAGGTGCTTGTGGCGGTAAGTGTCACATCGCTTTGGGTGGTGCCTGACGCTATGGTGCTGCTGTCGAGCCACATATCATATTCTCCCGCCGCGATTCCCGATATGGTTGCAGTAGCGTCGAGGTTGCCCAAGTTCATCAACACAAGCACGGTGCTGTTGCCGCTGGTCTTGGTGTAGGCCATTACATTGCCGTTAGTGCTGTTGAGGAACGTAGTAGCAGTACCATTGGCGAGTGCAGGTTGTGTGTGCCTCAACGCAATGAGGGTGGCAATGGTGTTCTGCATCTTGGCGTCGGTAGAGTTCCAATTAATCTTGGTGTCGTGAAAATAGTCAAGAATCTGGTCATTGCCAACCTCTTGGCCGTTGTAGAGCAGTGGCATTCCGTAGATAGTGAAGAAGAGCGTTGTGAAGGCATATTTGTTGGCGCCATACATCTTCTGGATAGTCTTGCCGCCATCGTTGTAGTTCTGGTCGTGGTTGGTAAGGTAGGTCATGCGATCAAAGCTTTTTCCCTGACTCTCACTTATAAATGACTGGCAATAGCCCTGCAGCGTGGAGGCGCTGGTGCCGTTAGGGCCAAAGCGCTCCAATTTGCCGCTCTGAAAGTTCCACGCATAGTCATAGTCGAAGCCCACATTCAGCAGTTTATTGGCATCGCGCACGATATCGGCCTCGGCAACCATAGTGAGCGTCTTGTCGCCAGCATAGTTGCGCAACATGGGGATTGTGCTTGCCCAATAGCTGCCAGGGATGGCTGGACTAGACACATAGTCGCAGCGGTAGCCGTCAACACCAGCTTGGTCAATCCAGAACCGCAGACAGTCGTTCATCGCCTCACACAGCGCGGCGTTGTTATAATTGAGCTGATACACATCGCCATAATTGTTAGGGTGCACCATTTCGCCGTTCTGAGTGGTGTAATACTCGGGGTGCTCAGTCACCCACACGGCATTGGTAGCAGTGTGGTTAGGCACCCAATCGAGGATTACCTCCATGCCCAGTTCGTGGGCGCGGTCAACAAAGCTTTTGAGCTGTGCTATAGAGCCATAGCTCGGATTTGTGGCTTTGAAATTTGTGGCTGCATAAGGGCTGTTGATGCCTCCGCCGCGTGGATAGATTGGCATAAGCCAAACGATGTCAATGCCGAGGCTTCTTAGGTCGCCGAGCTTGGCCTGAGCAGCGGCAAAAGTGCCTGCACTAGTGAAGCTTCCCACGTTCATCTCATAGATGACACGATTCTTGCTTGTCAATGCTGTGGTGTTGCTTACATCAAGGTCACGGATGTTAGTTGGTGTCACCACATCGCCGTCTCCCGAGCCACTGCCGCTAGTGCCAGAGACAGTATAGGCCCCGTTGGCCGACACACGCACATAAATGTCATGGTCATAACTGAAATCCTGCATTAAATCATACTGCATGCCATTGTTATTGTTGTTGAGAATCCAGTTAGTGCCGCTTGTGGTATAATACACCTCAGGCAACTCAAAGACATGCCACAGTTCGCCATCGATGGTCTTGGTATAGGTGTAATGCTCACCTGGCCATGAGGCACTCACAGGAGCCGCGTTTTTCCACACATAGAGGCAATAGTCGCCCCAACCCAGCTCACTATGCAAGTAAACTACTGGTGGTGGAGTGCCGTCATCATCAACCACATAGCTATAGTTGCCCGCCGAGCCACTGATGGTGAGATAGATGTCGTTCTCGCCCATTGTGTAGTTGCTCATTAGGTCGAGCTGACGGTTGGTGCCTCCATTCACGGCGGCATAGTTGTTGGCTATGTAGTTGAGAGCGTGTCCATAGTATGCGTCGCTCAATTCAAAGCGGTAATAGGTTTTGCCGTCTTTCTCGGTAGTGCCACTATAGTGGATGCCGGGCCAAGCGTTTAATCCCTGCTCTGGCCAAGCATAGAGCGCCATATCGCCCCAGCCGGCATTGTCACAGATAAAGATTCTGCCCCGCTCGGGCTCTGGAGTGATATTGCCAAGCAAGATGCTATAAACCATAGTGATGTCGGCCGCTGTCACAACTTGGTCGCCATTCACATCGGCAGTGGTTTCATGGGTGTAGCTATTACCCAGCAGCACGTCGTAGATTGCTGTCACATCGGCAGCCGTCACTACCCCGTCACAGTTCACGTCGCCATAAACCGCCGCCCTCAGCGTCCCAAACGAGAGGAGAACAGCCAATAGAAGGAAAATCTTTTTCATGTTATAGAATTATTATGTGTGTGTTATCAAGAGTAACAAAAGGCGCTATTTTTCAGCGAATTGTCGCTTGCCATCAAAAAAGTGCGTAAAATTAAAAAAAATATTTATTCCATGCAAAAATGTTAAATTTCATAACCACATTTTTGTTTTTAAATAATTTATATTTACCTTTGCGATGCCGATTGATTTTCAACGGTTTATTATAATTAGAATTTTGATTTTTTGTTTAACTGCACCAAACTAACATTTCTGGTGCCTAAAAACTTTAATAACATGAAGAAATTTATTGCATTAATGTGCGTTGGAGCTTTGGCTCTCACATGTATTAACGGTTTTGAAGCCGAAGCTAAAAAGAAAAAAACAAACAAAAAGGTTGCAAAAACCGAGAAAGTAGCTCCTGCCGCTAACGCTGAGCAGGCACAGCCCGAATGCCAAGCCCCAAAAGGCTGCGAAAAGATGAATGGCGACTGCAAACAACTTAAGAAGGTTGACGGCAAAAACCTCAAGAAAGTTGAAGGCAAAGGATTCAAGAAAGCTGAATGCAAAGACATGAAAGGCGAATGCGGCAAAGAGATGAAAGGAGAATGCGGCAAAGAGATGAAAGGTGAGTGCGGCAAAGAGATGAAGGGCGAATGTGGCAAAGAGATGAAGGGCGAATGTGGCAAAGAGATGAAGGGCGAATGCGGCAAAGGTGAGTGCGGCAAAGGCGAATGCAAAGAAGGCGAGCACAAGTGCGAGCACAAATCACCATGCTGCAAAGAAGGTGAATGCAAGAAAGATGGCAGCTGCGGCAAACCCAAATGCAAAGAAGACAATAAAAATTGCTGTCATTAATCCACACACATAACAAAAAGATGGATGCCACTTCGATTGGAGTAGCATCCATTTTTATTATATAAGACCGCTATCCACGATCTTCATTCTATGTTCACCAAAATCAGTTCACCAAAATCACAGCTCGTATTTGGGAATTCCCACGAGCTTGATGTCGAACTGCAAAGTGGAGAAGGGTTTGATATCACCAGTACTTGAAACGCCGTATCCCACATTGTATGGGATAATTACACGGCAACTGTCGCCAATGTGCATCTTGGGAATAGCGATTGCCCAACCCTCAACCACGCCACTGCTTAGACGGCAGCGGAAGAGGCTGTCGGCAGGCGAAGTGCTCAGGTAAGACGAGTCGATGGCAGTGCCGTCGTAAAGACGCAGAAAATATTTCACATCAACCATCGACGTGAACTTTGGCTTGAGATTGTTCTTGGTCTTGCTGGTGTCGTTGAACCAGTGGATAAGCACTTGAGCATTAGGATCCCATGGGGCAAGCACCGTAGTGTAGTATTTGCTACCGCCCTCGGTGCGTGCCGCCTGCTCATTGTACCAAGCAGTATTAGCTTCGCGCCACTCGGCATACTCGTCGGCAATTTTCTCATCTTCGTCTTTTAAACACGAAGTGAACACGCTGCCAAGCGCCATTACCATTATCAATATAAAAGGAATTTTCTTCATTATTCTAAAGTAAACAAGTTTACAAGTAAAACGTGAACGGGCAACACAGAATTAATCTTTGTGCATCGATTTGAGCAGGTTGTTGAGGCTGCACTGCTCACCAATGATAGATGGGAGTTGGTCGATGGCCACGCGCTGCTGCTCCATAGTGTCACGGTCGCGCAGAGTCACGGTATTGTCCTCAACGGTCTGGCCGTCGATGGTGATGCAGTAGGGAGTGCCTATAGCGTCCATGCGACGGTAGCGCTTGCCCACACTGTCCTTCTCGTCGTAGCGGCAAGCGAAGTCAAACTTAAGCATATCCATAATCTCACGCGCCTTCTCGGGCATACCATCCTTGCGAACGAGCGGCAGGATAGCGCACTTGACGGGAGCCAGCGCCTTTGGCAGGTGCAGCACCACGCGTGTGTCGCCGCCCACAAGTTTCTGCTCCTCGTAGCTTGAGCACATAACCGAGAGGAACATGCGGTCCACGCCAATCGAGGTCTCGATGACGTAAGGCGTGTAGCTTTCATTGAGTTCGGGATCGAAGTACTGAATCTTCTTGCCGCTATATTTTTCGTGCTGAGACAAGTCAAAGTTGGTGCGGCTGTGGATACCCTCTACCTCTTTGAAGCCGAACGGCATCTGGAACTCAATGTCGGTTGCGGCGTTGGCGTAATGAGCCAGCTTCTCGTGGTCGTGGAATCGGTATTTCTCGTCACCCAGACCAAGCGCCTTATGCCAGCGCAGGCGGGTCTGCTTCCATGTCTCGAACCACTTCAACTCCTCACCAGGACGTACGAAGAACTGCATCTCCATCTGCTCAAATTCGCGCATGCGGAACACAAACTGGCGAGCCACTATCTCGTTGCGGAACGCTTTACCAATCTGAGCGATACCAAATGGGATGCGCATACGGCCAGTTTTCTGAACATTCAAGAAATTCACAAAGATACCCTGTGCAGTCTCTGGACGCAGATACACGTCCATAGTGTTGTCGCTGCTGCTACCCATCTGGGTCTTGAACATTAGGTTGAACTGACGCACGTCGGTCCAGTTGCGGGTACCGCTTATTGGGTCAACTATCTCGTAGTCAAGGATTATCTGCTTGAGTTCATCGAGATTGTTATCATTCATCGCCTTCTCATAGCGTGCATGCAACTCGTCCCACTTGCGTTGGTTCTCAAGCACGCGAGGATTGGTCTGGCGGAACATCGCCTCGTCAAAACTGTCGCCAAAGCGCTTGGCTGCCTTGGTCACATCTTTATTCATCTTCTCCTCGTACTTAGCGAGTTGCTCCTCGATGAGCACATCGGCACGATAACGCTTCTTGCTGTCGCGGTTGTCGATGAGGGGATCGTTAAAGGCATCCACGTGGCCACTCGACTTCCAAATAAAGGGCTGAATAAACACCGCGCTGTCAATGCCCACGATATTCTCGTGGAGCAGTGTCATAGCTTCCCACCAGTAGCGCTTAATGTTGTTCTTCAACTCCACACCGTTCTGGCCGTAGTCATATACTGCGCCCAGTCCGTCATAAATCTCACTTGACGGGAATACAAACCCATACTCTTTGCAATGTGATACAATCTTCTTGAAAACGTCTTCGTTTTGTGCCATTTTTCTTATTTTTTAAATCAAGGTGCAAAATTACTGCTTTTTTTTGAATAATAATTAAGGTGGGAACATTTTTTAAGTTACAAGTCACAAGTGTTAAGTTTTAAACGCATTATCTGATATCAATTTCTGATTGCAAAACACTTGATTTTTGACTACAAAACTAATAATTAAACACTACATTGATTTTTTTGAATTCAATTTAAACACTACAAAGATAAAATTAATAACTTGAAATACTGAAAATTAATTTATATAGAACACTACACATTTTTAAACTCCATAAACCACAAACACACATCAGACTTGCATATTTTATTTTAATGTACTATTTTTGCATTTGCTAACAAAAGCAATCAAGAAATGTTTGGACTGAAGAAAACAAATAAGACAATAAGCGACCTAGATAGTTTCCTCGACTACCTTGATGAGTGCGTGCTCACCTACAAGAGCGGCATCAAGAACTATCTTGACGGCAACAAAAAAGAGTTTGACGACAACCTGGAGAACATCACCCGCCTGCGTGACACCACAACTGACCTGCGCCGCACCATAGAGAATGAACTTTACAGCTATTCTCTCGTCACAGATCAGCGCGTGGAGATTATGCAGCTGCTTGAGCGCCTTGACATGATTATCAACCTGCTGCACAAGAACTTGTGGCAGTATGAGATAGAGATACCCTTCTTCCCGTCGGAGCTCAATATTGATTTTCTCAAACTCGTGGAAGTCACTGGTCTGGCGGTAGATGGCACCATCCAGGCATCGCGCGACTACTTCAAGGCGCCGCGTTTTGTGGGAGAGAAGACTCACCGCATCTATTTCTTTGAGAAAGAGGTGAGTAAAATAGCTCAGTCGATTAAGCGCCGCGTGTTCCACGAGATGGACAACTTCAAGCTGAGCCAGAAGTTCCACCTGCGCTACTTCACCCTCCATGTGGAGGAGCTTGCCGAGGAAGCGGTGCGTGTAGCTGACCACCTCACTATCATGGTCATAAAACTTAACAACTAATCTATTAGTCATAAATCTAATCCTATGGAACTCGCTTTGTCGATATTGATACTCCTGATGATAGGGGCGTGGCTGGGATACCGGGAAATTGGTGTCAGTTTCCTGGGCATCCACATCCGCGACATGATATCTACAAAGCTCTACGGCTCAATGCAATTTCTGGTAGTAGCGGCATTTATTGTGGGAGCCTACGTTATAAATGTCAATTTCCACACTGCACCAGAAGGGCCATATACCTTATCAATAATAGAAGCATCAGTGATTCTATGTGCTATGGTTATGACCGTCGCCATAGTGCGCTCCGCAAATCAATACACCTCGGCAATCACCGCTTTTTGGGGAGCATTGACAGCATTTGGAGTTGAATCCGACTGGTTTAACGACACCTCATTGGTCGTTGCATTGCTACTCTCACTGATAGCCGCGCCCATAGTAGGCACCCTGCTGTTCTATATTTACCGTAGAATCTTTAACCACATTATATATAAAAGTGACCATCACCTGCTCATCAAGAACCTTTACATGAAGCGCCTTGCGCTCGTGGGCATCATCCTGGGCGGCGTGGCTCTTGCAGTGAATTACGCCTTGCTCACAGCCCCAATGCTCAGTAGTGTGGCAACCGAGATGAATACCACCTCGCCAGCGTCAATCGCCTTTTCCGCTATTGTGATGAGCGCCGTTATGATAATCCCCGCTGCCACCGTACTGCATAACGAGAATCACGGAGCTAAACGAATGCGCTGGGCACTGCCATCGCTATATGCACTATTCACTGTGCTGCTGGTAGGCAATGTGGCGGGAACACTTCTGTTGGGCCTTGTGCCAGTGATAATTTCGCCTAGCCAAATCAGGGAGTGCTGCAAAATTTCGAAAAACCGCCACCGCAGCCTCATCAACCTCGCGAGCATCACGATAGCAACGCCAATCATAGCTTTCCTGATAGCTTTTGTAATGCTGACAGTTGTGAAGAACTCTCTCATAATGCTGATAATCACATTCTTTGTTCTTACCACTTGCACCCTCATAATACAAAATTTCAGCCAAAGGCGCCAACACAGCATGACCAAAAAGGCCCTTGACGACGAGCTCACCCACAGCAACGAAACTGGTGATGAGCGCAATCGCCTTGATGTCGCTGCCGTCACGTCGCAGTTCAACGTGATGACCAACGAGATTGACATCAAGCATAAAGAGCTAGTAAACCTTTCATTATATATCAAGCAGCAGCGTCAATACCTCGAAGATTTGAGCAAGACTCTTAATGATTTATCCCAAGAGGATGACGTGCCACTGCTGCGCCAAGAACTGCGCGAGACAGCGCAAAAACTCAACGAGAACATGCGGCTTACAGACGAGATGGACCAATTCTACAATCAGGTAGAGGATCTGCACAAGAACTTCGTGAGCCGCCTGCTGATGCGTTGCGCCAACTTGTCGGAGAAGGAGAAGCGTCTGGCGATAATGTTACGCCTAGGCTTCTCCAGCAAAGACATCGCAGGAATGATGAACGTGGAGCCAAAGAGCGTGGAAGTGAGCCGCTACCGCTTCCGCCGCAAGCTCAAGCTCGACCGCAGTGTCAATATCGTGGAATATCTACAAATGATTTGAGGCGGTTCAGAGTTCAGAGTTCTCAGTTTTCAGTTCTCAGTTCTCAGTCTCAGTTTCAGATTATAGTACTTAGTTTTAAAACTTTATCCATAATTATAAGTGATATAATGCAGTAAACATCTAATTTTATTAACTTAAATGTTTTGTACAATGAAAAAATTATTAACCCTATCCTTTGTGCTGGCACTCTCAACTTTGGGCAGTGCCTGGGCACAAGTAGAAGACGAGAACGCCACCTACAACCAGTATGGCGTGAAAGTCGACCGTGAAGAGCTGATCTCAGAGCAGCGCAACAACATCCTCACGTTTGAGTCTAAGAACAAGGAGTATCGTCTGTGGTTTGACAACCGCGTTCAAGTTGACGGCGCCATGTTCTTTGGAAACAACGAAGACTACAACGACATCGGCAACAACGTGTCAATTCGCCGTGCGCGTTTCGCCGTTAAGGCCCGCCTGCCTCACAACTGGTATGGCGAGGTTGACGTAGATTTTGCTGACGGCAAGTTTGAATTGAAGGACGCTATCATTCAATTCGACGGCATCCCCAACGTGTCGATCAAGGCTGGTAACTTCAAGGAAGACTTCTCAATGGAGCAGACCACCTCGTCGCGCTACCTCACCTTCATGGAGCGCCCAATGGTATGTAAGGCTCTCGTGCCCTCTCGCCACCTCGGCCTCCAGATTGCTTACCTGCGCGACCACTTCCGCGCTACTGGTGGTGTGTTCTTCCAGACCATAGCCGGTGAGGAAGAACTCACCTACGTTCAAGACAACAACAAGGACTTTGGCCGCAACCAGGGCTACTCGTTCACTGGTAAAATTGGCTATATGCCCTACGCTAAGGACCGCAGCTGGGGTCTCTATCTGGGTGGTAAGATTTCTTACCGCACTCCCAAGACTGATGTTGCCACTGGTGAGTGGGGAGGCGAGCGTTTCAGCACTCGTAACGCCACCAGCATCAACCGCAAGAAATATCTTGACACAGATGTAATCAGAGACGTTGACCACACCCTTCTCTATGGTCTTGAGGGCGCTGCTTACTACGGCCCTGCCCGCATCCAGAGTGAGTGGATCCGCAACAGCGTTGATGCAGCAAAAGACACCTATAACTTTGGCGGTTGGTATGTTCACGCATCTTGCTTGCTCTTTGGTGGTAAACAACGCTTCAACACTGCCGAGGGCGAGTTCACCCAGCCTTCTCGCGGCCGCAAATGGGGCGACATTGAGCTCGCATTACGCTACGACTACCTCACCCTTAACAACAAAGACGTATATGGTGGTTCTGGCGAGAACTTCACCGTAGGACTGAACTACTGGATTAACAACAGCGTTAAGATTGTTCTTAACTATCAGTACACTAACAACGACCGCTATGCCAATGGAAAGGGCAAACTTCTTGTTGGTCACGACGCCGACGGCAAGCCAACTGCTGACTATACTAAAGTTACTGAAGCCAAAGGCAAGGGCGGTGTGAACTACAGCATGTTAGGCCTTCGCTTAGAGGTTAACTTCTAATCAATTGTTTAACTCTTTAAAGATAAAAAGACAATGAAAACTATAAAATTAGCATTCGCGCTCATTATCGCAACACTCGCGATGACAGCATGCGTTGAAGACAAAGTATATGAGGGTCCTAACACCATCGAAGCTGTATCGATTAACCCCGATGCACCGACTTCGTTTGACGACGTGGTTGTAACAGCAAAGGTGTCGGGCTTATTAGATGTTACTAAAGCCGTTCTGCGTTATTCAGTCAATGGTGATTTCGTTGAGGAACTAGATATGGATGGCAATGGCAACACCTATACCGCCACTATTCCCGCACAGGAAGACGGTGACAAAGTGAACTACGCAGTAATCATCACCAATGAGGCTGGTTACACCTCTACTGTTGAGAAAGAATATACCGTGGGCGACAAGCCAAGCGACTTCACCAAACTCGTTATCAACGAAGTGTATGGTGCTGGCAAAGATAACGAGAAATATCTCGAGCTTTATAACAATGGCGACGATCCAATCAAGTTGCAAGGCGTAGTAATCCGCAAGGACGAGGCCGATGACGTTTGGGTTGGCGAAGCTGGCGAGATTATTATGGGCCATGGTTACTTCTGTATTGTAGGCGCCAAGAACACACTTGGAGAGGGCGGTAGTGGTCCTAACCCACGTCCAATGACCAAAGGTCTATCGGCTAAGAAAAATGTTCTCATGGAGGTTTATGACCCCAACGGTAACCTCGTAACTAAGTTCCAGCGTGGCATTAAGGGCGATGAAGGCTGGGGAAACGGTTCATCATACAACGGGTTATCATACACCGAGAACAAGCAGACCTGGAGCCGCTGTCCAAACGGCATAGGCCAGTTCATGATTGCCGACAAGACTCTGGGCGCCAAGAATCCCGATACTGGCACTGAAGATGCAACTATAGTACAGTAAACACAATCTATAAAACTTCTCGTGAGTTGGCAGGCTGTCGAAGCTGCCGAAGGACGCCT
>JAFZUL010000031.1 GCA_017618355.1 Muribaculaceae bacterium | reverse complement strand
CAGTCGTTGATTGTCGACCAACTCCTTGCGGATGGCTTTGTGGGCGTTGCTGCCGCCGAATAGCACGCCATCAGGGACGATGCTTGCACAGCGTCCTCCCGTCTCAAGCATACGCACAAACAAGGCAAGGAACAGTAACTCGGTCTTGTTGGAGTTGACCATTACTTTTAGCGACTTGCTCACGCTGTCCTTGTCGAGACTGCCAGTGAATGGCGGATTGGCGAGGATGAGCGAGTAACGCTCTGCGTCGGAGTTCTCGTCGCTGAGCGAGTCGCGCCCCTCGATGTTCGGCGAATCGACCTTGTGGAGCATCATGTTCATGGCACCTATGCGGAGCATGGTGGCATCGGTGTCGTAGCCAGTGAACATTTCGTTCTTGTAGTAGGCGATGCGGTCGGCATTGACGAGCAGGGTTTTCTCATGCTCGCCCACATAGCGTGCGCTCTCCACAATGAAGCCGGCACTGCCCATAGCAGGGTCGCACACGCGGTCGCGCTTGGCGATAGACGGCTGCATCAGCTCCACCATCATGCGGATGATGTGGCGCGGTGTGCGGAACTGACCATTCTGTCCGCTTGCCGCCATCTTGCCGAGGATGTACTCATACACGTCGCCCATCGTGTCGCGGTCTTCCATGTTCAGGTCGCCGATTTGCTGCACGATGCGATGCAGGGCTTTTGGGCGCTGAATGAGGAAGACGGCATCAGCCATATAGCGAGAATAAGCCGAGCCGCTGCCGTGCCCCAGCGTCTTGATGAAGGGGAACACATTGTTGCGCACCATGTCGAACATGTTCTCGCTACTCAGTTTGCTGAACACGTGCCAACGCAAGTCGCGGTATGGCACACGGATGGGGCGATCTTCGGTGCTGTCGGGATGTGTCCAGTCACCATCGGGGAATGTGGCATCGGGAATGGTGCCGCCGCCGAAGGCGTTGACGGTTGCTTCTTTCTTGATTTGTGCGTCGTCGAGCATCTTCATGAAGAACAAGTAAGTCATCTGACTCAACACGTCCATCGGGTTGGTGATGCCAGCCGACTCCCAAAATGTACTCCAAATCGCGTCAATCTTGTTTTTAATCTCGCCTGTTATCATATCGGTTTTTAAGTTTTTCGTTGTTATTCTTAAATTATTATCGACTATTCTTGTGGCACAAGCGACTCCAAGTAATAGGCAGTATTTTGGTATTCGTCGCCGATATATGCCGAAAGGCTGAAATTCTGCTTTCCATGCTCTTGCAGGAATTCGTCAACCCACCTGCCAACTCTACGCTGGTAGCCATCCACGTAGTTTGTGCTGCCGTTAGCCCATTCGGGGAAGGATGCGTAATCCGTCAGCACATTCATCATGGCATAGGCGTTGTTCCCGAGTTCCTTAAAATAGTCTTTGCTTGCCGTGACAATCTGCTTGGCGCAGAGTGCCAAGCGCGATTCTTGAGCTTTTGTTACATCGTCTTTCTTGACACTGATGCCAAATGCTTTGCAATAGATGGCTAATGCCGATGAAGCAGGTAAAGCGATTTCGTGCAAGGTGTTCATCTTAACCTCGAAATCATGCCACAAAGAGCCAATGCTTCCAATGTTGCTTTTGGCTCTTTCAATTAGTCTGTCAATCTCTTTGTCAGTAATTCGCCCCTCATGGGTAACTGAGAATGATATGCCCTTGTGACCAAATATCACTCCATTCTTACATATCCATCGGCAAAGTCCGATGTCGTATCTAAGTGTTAAAGTGCGATTGTAGCTGTTGGAAATGCGGACGAAAGGAGTCCAACTCTCCGAAGGATTTCCAAACAGTTGGTTGAAATGATTCTCAATAATAAGGTCAATTCTACATGACCCTTTAGTCTTGGGCATGTGAATATTGTAGCAACTAAAGTCACGGAGAGTTTTGCCCTCAAAGATAGAGCGAACAACTATATCTGCTATTTTGTAGGCTTCTTCGTTGCGTATCAGTCGGTAGTTACTAGATACGACCGACAAAGCTTTGCCTGATTCCATCTCGACAATCGCCTTATATCCAGGGATAGGTTTTCTTGAAACACCAAATCCCTCAAGGAAGATGGGTATTTCTTTCACTGGGAAGAACGCTTGTCCTAAATCACAATTATGTGAGGTTCTTGTCATCATATCTGTTTTTATGTTTTACGAGGCAATATTAGATTTTAGAAGTGCACTCTTTCTGCACAGCAAAATATTTTTTGTATGCGTCCTCAACTTTTTTCTTTATCTGCTCTCGCAAAGCTTCAGGAGCAAGCACCTCGATGTCGGCACCGAACGAGAGTAGTTTCTGCTCCAGTTCAAAGTTGGGAGCCACCTCGATTTGAAGGATGCACTGCTTGCGGTCAACGATGCGCTGCGAGGGATGAAGCGGTTTTGAGGCGATATACGGATAACGCTTCTCTGTGGTGCGGAACACGATGGTTTCCACAGCTGGGTCATCGGGAATTGTTACGCCCACGATGGTATCAAAGTAGTGGTCAAAATCAATGTTAGTGGCGATGTAAGCGATGTCGCTCATCGGCTCCAGCCCTTTGATGCGGTCAAGGGCGTTGACGGTGATTTGACCTGTCTCATCATTTCGCCCGAACAAGAACCAGCGGTTATTGTATTGCTTCAGGTAATAAGGGTGAATGATGAAGTCCATGTCACGCCCACCATTCTTGTAGGTGTGATAGTTTATCTTGAGCACCTGATGGGCGGTGGCAGCGTCAATAAGCGTGCCAAGATGTTCCAAGCCCATGAGCAGAGGGTTCTGCTCGAAGCACACGATGCCCTGGCTCTTGCCATTGAGATTGAAGCGGTGTTCAAGGTTGGTGATTACTTCTTCAATCCATTCATACTGTGGCAAGCCACGGAAGCGCGTCAGTGTGGAGACGGCTTGTTGCAGCTGTTTAGCTTCAGCTTGGCTCAGTGGCTGCTGATTGATGCTGAAAGTGGGGTCAGCATAGCGATAGTAAACTTTCTTGCCATCGCGCAGTTTGTCAAGTTCAATAGAGTAGCCAGCATCGCTCTCCATGAACTTGATGTCGTCGAAAATTTGACGGCGTTTCACTCCGCCCTCAAAGTTATAAGAGAGCAGAGCTTCGTTGCACTCATCGATAAGGTCTTCAATGAAGTAGCGTTTTCGTGTGTCACGAAAACAGCGGTCGAGGGTACGGTATCGTATGTTAGCGTTCTTGTTTACTGGCATGTTGAATGGATGTTTTGCGTAGCTCAATAAGATAGAATATCTTATTGTAACAAGCTACAAAGTTACTAAATTATATTTTATATAAGGTGATGATAAGGGTAAAATATGGAAAACTTGCTGGATTTTCGTCGAAAAACCGCATTTTCACTCAGTTTTCGAGCACTTTCAAGGCACTTTTCGTGAGGGAAGGCTGATGAAAACTTCCTTGTGACTAAGCTTAAGAAGTAACGACATCTCATTTCTTTTATATTGAAATTATACAAACCACGTTTTGATGTCGCAAAGAAAAAATAAAAAAGTGCAGCCTATCTGCACAGCAAAAATTATTTTCGATTATTTCGAAAAAAAAGTGAGCCACCCACCACGTAACTCGAAGGTACTAGGAAGACCCACAAAAACGATGGTAAAATGGCTCACGTGTAAAATGTAAGCCATCATGCCATTTACGTTTTTGTAAATTGAAAAGTTCCTAGTTTTTCGAATTACCAAACGGCACAATGTGTCTCATTTTGTTTCCTCGATGTCTGTCAAACACAGGGTTTGACGCTGCAAAATTAAGAAATATTTTCTAATTAGCAGACGTTTACGAGGAAAAATCAATCAATGAGCGGATAACGGCACGACAGTTGCAGTCTTGCTCTTGGAGCTTTTCCCGATGCCGCATAAACGCTCGGATAGAGCACCAAATCGTCGGTTTCGGGGTCTTGCTCCCACACCACATCGCAGTCATCGTTCCAGAGGAAAGATTT
>JAFZUL010000030.1 GCA_017618355.1 Muribaculaceae bacterium | reverse complement strand
GTTGTCCTACAATTAATGAAGGCATGCTTGAGTGGGAAGCTAAAAAATAAATGCCTCGATTTTTGAATTTTTTTGAAAAGTGACGATATTAGGGGTGAAAGAAAAAAGTTTCACTCCTAAAATCGTTTGTTATGGCAAAATTTAGACTTAGAGACAACACAAGAATTGTTAATCCCGTTGCAGAATGTGAAAATTTCATTGGCAGACCATTACAAGATGTTCTTTCTCTGTTTACAGAGCATGATTTAAAATTGTTTAAAGACTTTGAAGGGAAAAATGGCTATCGACTCATTACGATGACCGGTTTGCTGCGCATGATAGAAATAATCGCCCATCGACAGAACGACACCGAAAAATGGATGGTGGTTGATGTTATTATCCAATTGGTGTTACAACGCCATTGAGAAAAAACAGAAAATAATAGCCAAAATTTTTGAATTTTTTTTGAATCTATCTATATTACTGATGTAATGAAAAATTTTAAAAAATTCACTGCTATGAAAAAAGATTCAAACACCACTCTCAGCACCCGTTCGTTCTCTATGTTCAAGCTCATGCGCAAATTCATCGCTAGCCAGCACATCAACGCATCTACCTACCGCTGTTTCGGCACCTACTGCATAAAGCTCGATGCACTTGACCGAGCCGCAGCCGATGACCTGCTCAGCCGTCTTATCAGTCACATGAACCTTGTTCCTGCTAGCCTTGCAGCAGCCGCCTGAACATGAATCGGTCTTTTGACCGATTTTTTCTTAAAAACAATTTGCAGCTATTGTATTTTTGATAAAAAAATATTATATTTGCATTATCACAAAAAAAACTTACAGCGATGATAATGGATTACGGAGTGCCCGGCCTTGTTGTGGCCGATGGCGAGCGCCAGGAATTAGAGGCTTTGAAACGTTTTTTTGAAGACAACCACGATGCAATCTTCGAAGAGTGGCCTAATAATGACTTCCTTGATGATTTGTTAGGACTGGATAGAACATCAAAAACCGAGAAAAAGGGGTATTTGTCATACGTAAATCTCGCTAAACTTTGGGGGTTAAAATGGAATGAAATACATGGAGAAGGATATTTTTGGGATGTCAAGTTCCAGAAAGGTGAGTTGCACTGGATTGAGGATATTAGAGCCGAAATGGGCCTACCCGATTGGCATAAAGAAGTTGATGACCCATGCGAGGGTGTAAAGCTTGACCATGAAGTGCTGACTTGGCGAGATGAATGCCATAGACGCCCATACGTTGACATATATAGATTGATCCAGGAAAAGTTTCCAGGCATTAAATTGTATGTCGCCAATGACTTATATTCTAACTATTGCTATAGTTGTTCGGACATAGAAGGACGCTTCTTCCCCGTTCGCTATGTGTATTTCAAATATAGCATAGGTTATTTAGATGATGAAGAAGAGGGCCCTTGGCAAATAATGAACAATGTAAAAGGATTTTCTTCGTTCGACGAACTTGTGGCTTACGTCAAGCAGTGCCATGGCGACGTCATCGCCAGCGAGGAGGATATCGACCGCATGAATAATCACTTGAAGGAATTGCTTGACAGCGGCGAGCGACATGATGGATACTGCGTTCACCGCATGAGATATTACGAAATCTAGTGCAAACGAGGGTAGAGTAGAGCTCGCTCCAACAATACCGAGAAAAAAAGTTGTGCCGATTTTTGAATTTTTTGAGAGATGTTTCAATATTAGGGATGTAAGTATTAACCATTATGAAGATGAAGATAAGAAAATACAAATCCGGCATACGAGTTAATGATGAAGACGAATGCATTTTGCACGATTCAGAGAGGCCGCAAGAGCCTATCACTAGAATTGAATCGCTATTGAACGGCAAGTTTGAATTGGGCGACATGGTTTATTATATTCAACCCGGCACGTTGCACAAGATTAAGCAGAGCTGTATCAAGCAATTCATTTGGCACGGCAGCCGTTTCATAACACGCTACAATGTGTTACTCAGTAATGATGTGACAGTGGTACATGACAACATTTTCCATACCATTGATGAGGCTCGTTCGCGAGCTATTGCCAAACTCTCTCTTCATCTCAGGGTCGCCAGAAATCGCCTTGCCAAACTTCAGCATGATATATCGGCTAACGAGCACCTGCTCGCCAAACTCAATGAAAACAAAAATAAACCCTAATAAATGATTTGCTATGACACAAGAAGAAAAACTGCAATTTAAGTTCAAGTACGACAAACTGTTTGACGATGTGTTTTTCACAAGCAAGTTCAAGCAGTACATTGTTGAGGAGTGTAAGCGTTGCCCAGCTGGCTTGACAATCAACACAGACATCGATGATGAAACCATAGAGTTCCATGTGTGCACCAAGCAATATGGTCATGAGCATATGGGCGAACGGATTCCTGGCGACTACTATGATTTGAAATATGGCATAGGTCGCGACATTGCCGAAGCCCTTATGGAGTATATGGCTGAAAATGCGCCTGAGTTATATGAAGAGATGTTCTCGTTTGGATATAAAGTAAAAGGATAAATCATGAAAAAAGAAGAAAAACAAAATCTTGAAACTCTGCCGCGTGTTACGGGGTTGGAGCGTTCTAAATTAATTATGTCATTTTATCTTGGCGATGAGATTCCCATCAGTGGCGATTGTGGTTGGGGCTACGGCAAGGAAGATGCTGTGGTGATTACTACTGAGGATTCGATGAAGGGAGTTGGCTTCGAGTACCAATTCGCAAAGCAGCGCGCTGAGCTTGAGGTGCTTGAGCTCGATGATCTTTACCCCGAGAGAGGCAATTATTTCGAGAACTTTAAACGCTTGCGCCAAAGACTCTTAGTAATTGACGACGTTCACTACGATGTGATAGAAGCTGAGGTCACGGTTACCGACGATGAAGATAATGAGACAAAATACCGCACCGAGTGCTGGTTTAACGTGGAAAAACTTTTTGAAGGCTACTCAGAGATTCTTGAAGGAAATGAGGATAATTGACGCAGAAGAAAAACAACAACTGATTAATCTTAAAAAGACTCAAAATCATATGAGTTTAGTAAACGAAGCTGTTGCTAAGCAGCGACTTGATGCAGCACGCGCGGGCTCCATCGAGGAACAGAAAGCCTATCTGCAAAAGCTCCTTGAGATAGAAAGTTGTTATGAATATGACGTTGTGCTCTACATGATGATGAATGACGAAGATCTCAAGTGGCTCAAACCGCTCGCCCTCGAGCATTTCATTCCAGCTGTGAAAATCATTACTGAGGGAATGTATCACAAAAGGCGTATCTACGAAGAAGACTTCTTTGACGAGGATACACAAGAAACAGTTACCTTTTTTCGTCTTGACATTATTGATGATGAAACCGTATTCACGCCCGACAAAGATCTGCTTGATAAAAATGAAAAGGCTGTGTTATCTCAACTCAAGATTTTGGACATATATATGTTGCGACAGCTGCAAGGTTCTTTCTACACTTTAGATGACGAGATAGAAAACGAGCTATACCGTCGTGGTGATCCAAAGGCTATTGAGCAACGAGGTGACAAATACCGTTATGGTGACGAGGAGAACGGCATATTCGTTGACTATGCAAAAGCCAAGACCTACTACGACCGAGTAAATGTGGAATTTGATCCAGAAAAGGAAGCGCGTGAAGACCGCAAAGACGCCATAGAGTCGTTCCCTGATTTTGCCACCTACCGTCTTGAAGGTGCTGACGTTCCCGCTGTGAAGGATATGCTGCGACTGCTTTATGAGAAGTTTGGCGAGCACTCTGAGCCCTTTATGTATCTGCCCCTCGAAGCAGTGATGAAGATGCTGGTGGGTTCTAGTGCCTACGTGGGCTATATTCAGACGATTGAAGAGGATGAAAATAATCTTAACGTCATCGAACTTGAAGTTGAGTTCTATGGCTGCTCATCTAGCAGTCTGAAATACGCTCTTAAGCAAGTGTTCCCTAGCCTCAAAGTGGAATTTGTTGAGCATGCGCCATAACATAGCAACAGATGCATTTTTTAATTCCACATTCGCGTTTTCGTCTTAAAAATGCTTTGTTGTCAAAAATAATACGTAAATTTGTAAGTTTTCATTAACCTATTAAACTGATTAGCATCATGAGACGAATTATAGTTGTGACAATTATCGCATTCATCGTCATTGCTGCCAAGGCGCAGGTGGAGTTTATACAGAAAGGGCTGAAGTACACCGCTATTGACGACAATAGCGTGAAGGTAACAAAAATCGACGACAAACATCTGCCTAAGGGTAAATTGGTGATTCCTGCCCAGGTGACACACGATGGCGTCACCTACACCGTTACTACGCTGGGTGGCTGGGCGTTTTTCGGGTGCGAGGACATCACTGAGGTGAAATTGCCAAACACTTTGACTAAGATTGACATCTGGGCGTTCTGCAACTGCAAGAAACTCAAGGAAGTGAATATTCCGCCAAGCGTGAAGGAGATTGGTTACAGCGCCTTTGAGAACTGTGAGAGTTTTACATCTTTCACCTTTCCCAAGGGCATCAAGTTGGTGCCTGACCGTCTCCTTCAAGAGTGCTACAATCTAACTGAGGTTAACTTGCCCGAGGGCATTACTATGATAGACAACAGCGCTTTCAGCGATTGCAAGTCGCTCGAGAGCATCACGCTGCCACAGTCGGTGGAGGTCATCGACAGCTATGCTTTTGCCTATTGCAAGAATCTTAAGCACATCACCTTGCCCAAGAGTCTTCAGAAATTGGGGCGCGATGTTTTCTCGGGCTGCACTTCTCTCGTTGAGATTGAATTGCCCGATGCGCTTACTGAGATTGGAGATAATGTGTTCAACAACTGCCGCATTTTGGAGAAGGTGACCCTGCCAGCATCGCTTACCTCGCTCAGAAGCAACCCGTTCTCGTCGTGTGATGCGTTGAAGGAGTATAGGGTGGCCGAGAGCAGCGAGCACTTTACCGTGCAAGATGGCATACTCTTCTCAAAAGACATGACACAGCTCATTGCCTGCCCCCCAAGCAAAAATCTGGGAGACTACACCGTGCCAGCTACTGTCAAGAGGATTGCCCCAATGGCCTTCTATGGCTGCAACTTGCTCACTTCTATCACAATGACCGAAGTGGTTTCTATTGGCGAGAGCGCTTTCCATAGTTGCCATAACCTTGCCACTATAGATTTCGGCACTAAACTTGAGACTTTAGAGAAAGGTGCATTCTACAGCAATTCAAAGATAGAGAGCGTGTATCTGCCCGACTCGTTCAAGCACATGGATATGATTAACTTTGAATTTTGTCACAAACTCAAGACTGTGAGTCTGAGCGAGGAACTGAGCAAGCGCGAGCGCGACTTCAACAACCTGTCGTTCAACTTCAACTCCAGTGACTTGCGATTCATTATCCGTATGCCCGATGGCACCACCAAGACCCTCAAGCACGAAGAAATCAATGATATGAAGAAATACTTTATGGAGAGGTAGTCCATAATGCAGAATACTGAATACTGAACTCCTGGTACTCTCTCTTCTTGTTTTCTCGTCCTCTTGCCTCTCTAAAGATTATATCGCAAATGCCAATAACATGATGATGGTGAAGATGAGCATGTTGAGGGCGGTGAGGCCAAGAAGGGGATTGAGTTTGGCGCCTCGGCGATGGTTGAGCATTGCCCATATTACCACATGGAAGATAAGGTAGAGGATTGGTGCGATGAAAGTCCACTTGGGCATCATCACTTTGCTGCCGAAATATACTATTACCCATAGTGGCGACAGCATGGCAATCGCCATAAAGCCGTTAAATAGATAAGCCGTAGAGGCCATTTGTCGGCCAAAGATTACCACGGCGGTGTTTTTGCCCGCCTCAGCGTCGTCTTCCATGTCGCGGTAGTTGTTCACCAGTAGCACGTTTACTCCCATAAAGCCTATTGTCATCGATGCCAGCACCGGCAGCGCTTCGATAGTGTGGGCTATGACATAATAGCTGGCAATGACAGGTACTAAGCCGTAGAATATGAACACAGTGAGTTCTCCAAGGCCATGATAAGATAGAGGATAAGGCCCTGCGCTGTAGGCAAGCACAAAAACAGCTATGAGTATTCCCACAGGGATGATTTTCCATCCTCCGTAGGGGATAAGGCAGCATCCCACTGCACACGCGACGGCAAGAGTTAGGTAGGTGATATTGCGTAGGGTAGTGGGCTTGATGTCGCCCTCGGTTACGCCGCGTCGAGGCCCCACGCGTCCTTTCTTGTCGGAGCCTTTCTTGTAGTCGTAGTACTCGTTGGCAAAGTTTGACGCAATCTGCGCCAGCAGCGCAAACACTAAGCACAGCAGTGCTGGCATCCACTGAAATCGTCCTTGCCACGCCGTGATGCCAATTGCCATTAGTACTCCGCTCATTGATACTGGCAGTGTGCGCAAGCGCATCGCTTCAAGCCAAATCTTCACCTGTTTCATTGCTTGTTTATTTTTGGGGAGTTATGTTAGATAATACCCAAGCTTTGGGCACCAACACCTTCATTTTCATGAATTTTTCGGGATTCTTGGCGAATACCGCCGCCACCGAGATGTCGTCATAACCTTTGGCGACAACACAATAAGTCTTCTCCGTTGATATATACACCACATAGGCAGGCAGGTTTTCCTGCTGGCGCAGGCGATCTCGGCAGCTTATCGCGTTGAACTTCTGTTGAAACTCGGCTACCACCACACCATATTTCTTGGCAACCTCAGGTTTGTCGTCGGTGATGTTAAAATAAAGCCGCCGCAGACGTATGCTGTCGCCGTCAACCACATAATTGTTGTGTGTGCGCTCGGCTAGATCCTGTTCATATTTCTCGCCTCGTTCGCCTGTGCGGTTCAGCTCAATAGCTTTCTCGTAACTTTCACGGTAGTTTTTCTCACTCGTGTGGCACGACCACAATGCTACAGCCACTGCAGCTATAAATAATATGTTGTAAATCTTTTTCATGTAAATTATTCTTTTTTATCAGTTGTGATTATGATGGCCCCATCTATATCTTGATAATTAGGATAAACCGATCTTGCGATGTCACTATTATTAAGAATATTGAATCTCTTAACTTTGTTGAATATTACACCATTTTTTGTCAACACCTTTTCAATAAGATCTTTGGCAGTCTTACATTTTTTGAATTCATCTTCACTGATGGATTCAATACTGTCGTAGACTTCACCATCCACAACCCACAATATTTTTTTTGGGATAGAATAATATGAATGTGAAAGATGTGCCGTGGATATTTTCTTGTATTCAGCATCACTCTTCGCCTGAGTAGTGCCACTAATCACTGTGCATGCTTGAGCCATTATGATGACAGCCATTAATAAAAAAATTAATTTTATTCTCATCACTTATATGATTAACAGTTTTTATTCCACAACGCGACCTTGTGGGTTATCGCGGTCGTCGGCAAGTTCTATTATTTGGCATCCAGTGATGGCTTCGTTGTCGAGTGTCAGTTTGATGAGAGTGCGCACTTTTTGCCAGCCTTGTCGGCCAGCTGCACCGGGGTTGATGGTGAGCACGCCGAGGCTGCGGTCGGGGATGACCTTGAGGATGTGGCTATGGCCGCACACGAAGATTTTGGGCTGCACTAGGTCGAGCCTCGACTTGATGCCTGGGGCATAGCGTCCTGGGTAGCCGCCTATGTGTGTCATCATCACTTTCACTCCCTCGGTGGTGAAGATTTCGGTCTCCTTGAAGCGACGACGCAACTCGCCGCCATCGGCATTGCCATAGACGGCGCGCACCGTTGGCCCTATTGCTGCTATCATGTCGATGAGCGCTTCGTTGCCGATGTCTCCAGCGTGCCAAATCTCGTCGCAGTCGGCAAAATGCTCTGCATACCGGTCATCCCAGTAGCAGTGAGTGTCGCTTATGATTCCAATGGTCTTCACTATAAGTGTAAAGTTTTAAGAGTTAAGTGTTAAGTTAGTGGCTTCGCCACTTCACTAATCACTAATCGCGCGCAGCGCAACTAATCATCGCAAAACTCCATGAGCCGTGCGAGGTATTTGCCTATGATGTCAAACTCGAGATTCACCACTGTACCTTCCACGATGTTGTGGAAGTTGGTGAGCTCGTGGGTGTAGGGGATAATGGCGACCTCAAAGCTGTCGCGCTCGCTGTTGCACACCGTGAGGCTCGTGCCGTTGACGGTGATGCTGCCCTTCTCCACGGTGACATAGCCTTTGCGAGCCATGGCGGGGTCCACCTCGTAGTGGAAGGTGTAGTACCAGCTACCATCGGCTTCGCGCACGCTTGTGCAGATTGCGGTCTGGTCAACATGGCCCTGCACGATGTGTCCATCAAGACGGCCGTTCATGAGCATACTGCGCTCCACGTTCACCTCGTCGCCTACCTGTAGCAACCCTAGGTTGCTGCGGTCGAGCGTCTCTTGAATTGCTGTGACGGTGTAGGTGCCATCGCCAGGGAGTTTCACCACGGTGAGGCACACTCCGTTGTGCGACACGCTCTGATCTATCTTCAACTCATCCACAAAGCTGCACTTGAGCGTGATGTGGAGATTACCTTCTTCTTTGTTGAGTGCCACCACACGGGCAGCCTCTTCTACTATTCCTGAGAACATCTGTTTTTAAGTGTTAAGCCTTTCTGGTTTTCTAGAAATAAACTGATGACTAATAAACATTAATGCTTTCTCGTGGCTGCGCCTGAGCCGGGGTTCTTGGTGCTGGAGTTACCGCCAGAGTTGCCACCAGAGTTTCCTCCACTTGAGCCGCTTCCGCCTCTTGAGCCACTTCCAGTGCCGTTTCCGCCTCTAGAACCAGAACCGGAACCACCTCTTGAGCCAGAGCCAAGTCCACCTATTCCGCCATCGCCAAGTTTATTGCCGCCCAGTCCATTGCCGCCCTCAAGCTTTGGCTTCTTGGCATTGCCGTTTTCGCCGTTGTATTTTCCTTCTGGGTCAACATCTTTGCCTTCGGCAGCAGCTTTCTCCCTCTCTTTTTGTTCCACCATCTTCATTTCTTCCTCCTTCTGTTGCTTTAGTCTAGCAATTTCCTCAGGAGACATGTTCTTGGTGTCAAATCCTTCGAGCGCATCCTTCTTCTTGCCGTCTTGTCCTTCTGAGCCATCAGCTAATTCCTCGCCTGGCTGCTGTAGTGCACTGTCGAAGGTGCGGTAGTAGTTAGTGGTTAAAACTTGGAACTCGGTGCGACGGTTTATTTGGTCGGCTGCCGCACGGTCTTCTTTAGAGAGAGCCATTACAAATGCCTCATGTAGGGTGTCACCCTCGTTGAACTGTGGATAGAGCCTGGCAATGCGTTTGGTGACAATCTTAGGCTGCGACCTGCCATAGCCGTGAGATTGGAGTCGAGCGCTGTCAATACCAGCGGCTATCAAGTAATCTACCACGCTTTTTGCGCGTCGGTCGCTGAGCTTGAAGTTATATTCGTCGCCACCCACACGGTCGGTATGTGCCCCCATTTCGATAGTTATGTAGGGGTTGTCGTTGAGCACCTGCACCATCGAGTCGAGTGCAGTCTTTGATTCAGGACGCAAGGTCGCCTTGTTATAGTCGTAGAAAATGTTCTCAATAACTTGAGGCTTGTCCATTGCGGCGAGGATGAAATCGACGTTATACTCGGCGTCCTCCTCCTCGATGTCGCTGGTGAACTGCTGGCGGCCATTTAGATAACCATTGGCTCCTGCAAGCATCACATAGCTCACACCGCGCTGCAGGTCAAAGCGGAACGTGCCGTCAGGCTTGGCGACCGCTTTCTGGTTGCTGCCGTCATTGCCCACGATGCGGATTATGGCATTAGGCACCGGTTCCTCGTCCTTGTCGAGCACATAACCCGAAATCCATACCTTGAGGTCGGGCTTCTCGAAGCTGAAGATATGGTCGTAGCCGCGGGCGTCCTTGCGGTTGCTCGAAAAGTAGCCCTTCTCGCCTTCGGCCTCAAAGGTGATGCCAAAATCGTCACCGCTACTATTCATAGGTGCTCCCAAATTCTCAATGAACCACTTGCCCGAGGGCTGTAGGCGTGCTCGGAACAGGTCGAGGCCTCCAAGACCGGCGTGGCCATTGCTCGAGAAGTAGAGCGTGCTGTCGTCGCGCACGTAAGGGAAGCGCTCATCGCCAGGAGTATTGATTTGGTCGCCCAGGTTCTCGAGAGTTCCGTGCCCGTCGCTGATCATCACTCGCCACAGGTCTTTGCCACCTTGTCCTCCGGGCATATCGCTTGAGAAGTAGAGCCATCTGCCGTCTTTGCTTACAGCGGGGTCATCGTAGGCCGATAGGGTGTCAGCCGTTATCTCAAATTTTGCTGCGCCAGTCCATTTCGCCTCACTGCGGCTCGCCTTGTAAATCTCTACGCTGGTGCCAGAGTCAGTCTTCCGGAGAGCTTTGGCAAAGAACATGGTCTGGCCGTCGGGAGTGAAGGCGGTGATGCCCTCGTCAAACTCGGTGTTTAGGTCGCCCTCTACGGGTTCAGGGTTGCTCCACTTGCCCTTGTCGTCCTTCTTGGAGAAGAACACGTCGCAGTTCTTGGCACCGGTAATCTCGCTCTTGGCAGTGCCAGTGGCCTTCTCGCGTGATGAGGTGAAATAGAGTATGTCGCACTTGCTGTCGAGGAACATGGGGCAGAAGTCTGCACGACGCGAGTTAAATAGTCGGGCATTCTTCACAATGTAGCGTGAACGAGCTGCATCATCACGCATTTTTGGTGCTATCTGGCAACCACGTATGCCTTCTTTGGCCTGCCAGTTGCCTGGGGCTGTGTCGAGATAAGCCTTGTAGCTCTTCTCTGCAAGAGAGTACTGTCCTTCCATCTGCTGAGCCTGACCCAAGTAGAATGGAATGAGGCTGTCCTCCCACTCATAGCGCTGAGCGTTCTGATAGGATGCTGCTGCACGTGCACTTTGGTTTAGGTGACGGTAGCACTCGCCAAGCATAAACGCCACTTCGCCACGCAGGTATCGGTCTTCCTTGCGGCGCAGTTTGTTGTAGATTTTTCGATATGTCTCGGCTGCAGCGTAATACTCGCCGCGTTCATATTTCTCGTCGGCATCCTTCATCTTGGCAGTCTTGCACGAGGTAAATTCGACCCCAGTCGCCAACATGAAAGCCGCAAATATTATGTAAAGAATCTTTTTCATAATGATGTTATATAACTACATTAAAAACGAAGAGCCACTGCCCTTTATTGCACGCGCGCTATAATAAGTTGGGAAGGGAGAGTTGAGAGGGGAGAGTGCAGAGTGGAGGGGGAAGGTGTTGTTGTAATCAAAAAAAGCGCCTCCAGGCGCTTTTTTGATTATGCATTATGAATTGTGCATTTATTCCGTTCCCAGCATGATGTTGTAGATGACTGTGATGTCGGCTACAGTGATGGCTCCGTCGCCGTCCACGTCGCTTGTGTCAAGGAAGGTTTCATCGCCATTGAGCAGATAGTTGTAGATGCAAGTAACATCAATACTTGTTACCTCGCCGTCTCCGTTCACGTCACCAAATACCACCGCTGTCGGGTCGAAGCCGAGCTGCTGGTCCATCCAAGTCAAGCGGTCGTGAATCCAGTTCTTGAGATGGCTTACCTCATCGTCAAAGTTTTGTGCTATGTAGTAGTTGGGCCACACATACTGTCCCCAGCGAGGCCATGCCTGGCTGTTGCGCGCCATAGCTCCTTGTGCAGTGAGCTGTGTCGCCATAGAATCGATGGTGGCCATGATGCGGTCCTCGCGCATGTTGGCGCGGCGGCACTGTGCCCAGCGATTCTTGAGCAGGTTCTGGTAATATGGATCTTTGTTGAGTTTATACCACCAGAAAGGAATGAGCTGTGTGTCACCAGCCGCATTTAGGGTGTTGTTGCCCTCATAAACCCAGTTGTTGGTGTACCAACCGTTGTAGTAGTCGCTGTTGCCAAAGGCGATGTTGAAGTCCCAGAGCACCATCTTGAAGCGTGGGTCAATGTTGTCACGCCATTTGAAAATCTTGGAGCTGAGTCGATAGCCATCGACATTGTGCGAGATTTCCTGTGCAATCTGAAAATCGACAAACGACATCACGTCCATATACTGGCGATAGCCGGTATCAGGGTCGGTGTAGTTTGATGAGTTGAGAGCATCCTCCATTAAATCAACCTGACCAGTGATATAGTTGTACTGAGCCTCGGTCAGGTCCTCATATTCTGGTTCCTTGAATTGGTAGTTGATGTAGCGGTTGTTGATCCACTGTCCGCTTTTTGTCATAGGGTGATACTTTGAGGTGTAGGTTGGTTCGTCGGTGCGATCTACTTCAAGCAGATAGCCGCCAGTGAGTGCGTCACCCTCATCTCCTGGATCATCAAGGTTTAGGCGTTGCTTGCCTTTTGTGGGCAATTCGCTCAAGATGTAGATGCCATAGTAGATGCCGTCGAGGAAGAGCTCGCAGTACTTTCCATTTGGAGTGTAGAACATCCATGGGCGCTCGAGCTCAAAAATGAGCAGGTCGCGCATCATGCTCTTGTCGCTGTAGGGCGCGAGCAGTGCCCAGTTGTTGTCTTTGCCCATACCTAGGATTTTCACCTTCTGCTTAGTGCCGCCTTCCTCAAGAGGAGCGTTGAGCGGACGGAACGAGTAAGGTTTCTTGTCACTCATCGTGAACGACGAGTTGCCTCGATACTTCAGTGCAACATATCCCTGATAGTCAATCTTTTGGCCAGGATGTGCCACTGTGTCGGCATAGTTGAGGTTGCCGTCACCATTGTGGATAATCTTCATGCGAGCCGTGATTCGTTCCTCACGGTCGATGGTAGCTCCATCTACATCCATCCACACGATAGGAAGATTGGTCTGCGTGAGTTGAACATTCTGATTATCGGGTGGATAGTTAGGATTCCAACCCCATTGTGCATCCATAGATGACATAGCCATTACTGTCATTAATAAGAGTAAAAAACGTTTCATTTGAGTTAGAATTATGAAGTTAAACATTTGAGTTAGGTTCTTTCCAGTCGCCGTTTTCTTTGATAAGGGCGATGAGATGTGGGATGGCGTCGGCTTCTGGGATGTTTTTCTCGATGCACTCTTTTCCCTTGTAGAGGCTGATTTTTCCCACAGCCGCACCCACATAGCCATAGTCGGCGTCGGCCATTTCGCCAGGACCATTCACCACGCATCCCATAACGCCAATTTTGAGGTGGGTGAGGTGCTGTGTGGCTTCTTGAACACGACGTACTGTGGTTTGCAGGTCAAACATTGTCCTGCCGCAGCTCGGGCATGAGATAAACTCGGTCTTTGTGGTGCGCAATCGTGCTGCTTGCAGAATGGCGAAAGCGTAGCCCACGACCTCGTTTTGATATTCATAATCAGGGTCTTCAAGCCACACTCCGTCGCCTAAGCCATTGAGCAGCACTGCTCCAAGATCGGCTCCAGCTTTCACTTGCAGCCACTCGCTGTCGGTGTCGAGGTAGCCGTTGTGAAGAATGACAGGGCAATGGATGTCATTGTCAATAATTGCATGGATTAAAGCTTGTTGACAGCCACTAACGTTTATGTTATCGGGTGAGATGATTAACGCCACATTGTCGCAGTCTTTGATAGATAGCAGCTTCTCAATTGGTGTGCTGGCTGGAACTTCGAGCCACTTGACAGGAGCATCAATGTTGTTGTCCCAGTTGTCGAGAGAGAATAGAGGAGTGGTGTTGTCCTCACCGCTATAGATGGCTGCAGGTACGATAAACTGGTCACTGTCGTTTAAGGCTCCAGTTTTGCTGAAGAAGAAGTCGGGACGGCGGTTGCCAGTGACATATTCGGGACGGCACGAAGCGATGACAATGGGAGCTTTGCTTCCCACTAAACCATTGATATTATTGCAAATGCGTCGCCTAGGCATCAGTGGGTTATAACCCTTGCTATAATGCCCCTCGATGTAAGGATGATTCTCACGGTTAGAGATATATTCAACTAGTTTGTTGGCTACAGGCACTTCGAGTTCGGGGTCTTCACTCAGTGACACGCGTATGGTATCGCCCAGTCCTTGACTCATGAGCGCACCAATGCCCACAGCGCTCTTTATGCGTCCGTCTTCACCAAATCCCGCCTCAGTAACTCCCAGATGCAGAGGGAAGTGCATATCCTCAGCTTCCATGGCTGCAACCAGTCGTCGAACAGCCTCGACCATTACCACCACATTCGACGCCTTCATCGAGATCGCCACGTCCATGAAATTCTGCTCTACAAATACTCGCAGATACTCCATCACGCTCTCAACCATGCCTGGAGCAGTGTTGCCGTAGCGGCTCATGATGCGATCGCTCAGAGAACCGTGGTTTACACCCAGACGCACGGCTGTACCATGCTTGCGGCACAAGTCGATGAATGGCACCAGTGAATCGTGGATGCGATGGAGTTCGGCTTGATATTCTTCATCCGTGTAGCTTAAGCTCTTAAACTGTCGTGCCGGGTCAACGAAGTTGCCAGGGTTGATGCGCACCTTGTCGGTAATTTTGGCTGCCTCAAGAGCTGCACGAGGGTTGAAATGGATATCTGCAACCAGCGGCACTTCACAGCCACGTTCACGCAACTGCTGGCGTATTATTCCCAGATTTTTTGCTTCACGCACGCCTTGCGTCGTGAGCCTCACATATTGGGCTCCGGCGTCGGCAATACGCTGGCACTGCTCCACGCTCGCCTCGATATCGTTGGTTGAAGTGTTAGTCATCGACTGCACCCTTATGGGAAAGTCGCTCCCCAATGGCGTGTTGCCTATATTTACTGTAACAGTCTTGCGGCGCTGATAGTTGAAATTATTCATAGTTTATAGTTCACAGTTTTTCAGATCTTTTTAGACAATCTAGATTATCTAGAATTTCTAGAGTTTCTAGCCGCTTTAACCAAATAGTCGCATGGCTAGTGAAACACATATAAGTCCGTTTAGGAACCCTGCTAACACTTGTGGCAAGGTGTGGCGCTTGAGGAGCAGTCGTGCACTGCCAAGTAGTCCCGATAAGAAGATGGCGATGAAAATGTAGGCCGCCATCCAAGGCCTGCTGATGATTTCCAGTTCCATCGCGTCGATTTGCCATAGCAAAGCCACCAGACCTCCCATTCCCGCCATGTGTGCGCTGATTTTCCACCAGCAGTTGACGATGGTCGAGATGAGGCACGCGAGCGTTCCTCCCACAAAGAACATCACCAGCCACTTAGGCTCATGGGTGTAAATCACATGAAAAACAGCGAAGGCATAGTAGATGGTGCCAGTTATGTAGGGTATTAGTCGTTCCTTGCGGCTAATCAAGCGTTTGTCTTTGATAATCTTGAAGTTGTGCAACACTGCGATAGTAATCATCGGGAAGATGCAAGTGAGTGCAAAGACGATAAGCAGCAGTTTGAAGCGCGCACCGGTTACATCAAGGAGTTTCGGCGAGATGCTAAGCGCCATCACCGTGCTTATGGTGGGCGTAAGCAGCGGACTGAGCATAGTTGAGATGAACTTCGCCATCTCGTCAAGTATTCTTATTTTCGTTATTCTTGAAACCATTATGTGAAGAGTTACAAGGTTTTTCTCTGTCTAGCTACAGGAATGCGGAGGCTCTCGCGGTACTTTGCCACAGTGCGGCGTTTGATGTTATAACCCCGCTCTTGCAGGATGTTGCAGAGTTTCTCGTCGCTGAGTGGCTTCTTTTTGTCCTCATTTTCAACAAGTTCTTTGATAATTTCCTTGACTGCAGTTGCCGAAGTCTCACTATCGTCAAGGCTATTGCCAAAGAAATATTTAAGGTCGAAGATTCCCCAGTTGGTATCAACATATTTGTTCTGCCTAGCTCGAGAGATTGTTGATACGTCATATCCTGTCATGTCGGCAATATCGTTGAGCACTAATGGCTTGAGAGTCATAGGGTCGCCAGTGATGAAGAACTCCTGCTGCTTGAGCATGATGGCCTTCATTATGTTGTAGAGTTTCTCTTGACGCATTTTGAGCATCTCGATGAAGCTGCTTGCCCGCTCATACTGCCGCTTGATGAGGATGTCGTTGTCGCTCTCGTTAGCCGATGCGCGTTTGGTGATGCGTTGATATTCAATTTCGTAACTCTCTGAGATTTGAAGTTCAGGAATGTCGTTAACGAGGGTTAGAGTCAGTTTGCCGTCTTCGTTGGTAATTACAAAATCTGGGGTAATATGTTGTGCGTTGCTCATCCGCTCACCCGAGCTGAAGATGTTTCCAGGGCGGGGATTGGTACGCTTGATGATTTTGTCGGCTTTGTGGAATGTGTCCTCGTCGATGTTTAAGGCGTTGAGAATCTTGTCGTAGTGGTGTCGCTCATATTCCTCGAAGTGCTTATCGACGATAGCATGGGCAACCTGTGCGATGTCGATGTTCTCGCCTTTCATGTCCTCGATTTGCAGCAAGATGCACTCGCGGGTGCTGGTAGCGCCTATTCCTGCCGGTTCGAGGTCTTGAATCACCTCAAGCACATCTTCTACCTCTTGTGGAGTGACAAACTCGTTCTCCTTAGAGATGATGTTGCCGCATATTGAGGTGATGGGGCTGCGGAGCAGTCCGTCGTCATCGATTTCGCCGATTATGTACTCGGCAATCAGCATTTGGCGCTCGTCGAGGTCGCGTTCCCTGATTTGGCTCATCAGCACTTCATACATAGAAGCCTCGTTGACCACTGGTGGACGATAAACATCGGTGTCGAAGTTCTGACGGCGCTTGGTTTGGATGTAGTTCAGCCCGTCGTCATTGCTATCGTAGTCGTCATCGTCGTTCTGTGAGAATGCGGTGTCAAAAGGGTCGTCCTCATTTTGGTTCTCGTCGTTGTCGCTATTGTAGTCATCACTCGAGTTTTCGGCTTCTTCGAGTGCTGGATTGTCGTCAAGTTCCATCTCGATACGGTCTTTTATCTCATCGTCGTTCATCTCGATGAGTTGACCTAGCATCACTTGCATCTGCGACGCCTTCTGCCTGAGAGCCATCTCCTGACTCAGTTTCTGTATCTGTTGAAAATCATTAGTCTCGTTCATAGTATTGGGGTGTTTTCAATTCAGATTACAAAGATACATGAATTGGCAAAAAATAGCAAGAAAAGAGCATTATTTCTCGATGCTTTCTTCTAAAGTGGGAAAAATATCTTTTTCAATGTGGTCGAGAATAGCGGTAAGCTCGGTTTTGGTGTTGGCGCGAAGCATGGCGATGCGGGTCTCGCGGAAGTTGCGTATGCCTTTGAAAAGCGGCGTAGCAGCAAGGTGGCGGCGGATGTGTAGAATTCCGCGGTATTCATCGATGCGGTCGATGCTCTCATCAATCTGTCGGCGCAGCAGCGCCATCTTCTCATGGCGGGTGATTTCGGGGATTGTGCCATCGGTCAAATATTGTTTCATCTCACGGAAAATCCACGGGGCGCCAATTGAGGCACGGCCCACCATGATGCCGTCAACACCGTAACGGTCGTAGTACTCGGCAAGCTTTTCGGCGCTAGTGATGTCGCCATTTCCAATGACAGGGATAGTCATGCGAGGGTTGTTTTTCACCTCGCCGATTAGCGTCCAGTCGGCTTCGCCGTTATACATCTGCGAACGTGTGCGCCCGTGAATCGTCAGGGCTTGTATGCCGCAGTCTTGCAGCTGTTCGGCTAGTTCAACGATTATTTTGTTGTTGCAGTCCCAGCCTAGTCGTGTCTTGACAGTGACAGGCAGGTCAACAGCCTTTACCACCTCACGAGTTATCTCGAGCATCAGCGGAATATTGCGAAGCATACCAGCACCAGCGCCTTTGTGCGCCACCTTCTTCACAGGACAACCGAAGTTGATGTCAAGCACTTCGGGCTTTGCCTCTTGGGCTATCTTGGCAGCCTCGACCATAGGGCCCACTTCACGGCCGTAGATTTGTATCGCTGCTGGCCTCTCGCCAGGATTGATAACCATCTTGCGCAGAGTGCTGTCGATGTTGCGAATCACCGCGTCGGCGCTCACAAACTCGGTATAAACCATATCTGCCCCCTGCTCCCGACAAATCTGTCGGAACGACACGTCAGTCACATCCTCCATAGGCGCCAGCATCACCGGCCGATAGCCTAAGTCTATGTTTCCTATTTTCATTATATGTGTTGTTTATGGTGCAAAATTACATGAAATAAATGAAAGAACAATTATGCCGCTTTATGCTTTTTTATTCCAGTGCAATAGCCAGATTGCGGTTTGGACTGCGCTGCGTGTGGTGAGGAAGGTGACGAAGGAAATCCAAAGGGCATGGTTGCCTAAGGATGTGGGTAGGGTGAAGTAGAGGATGAAGAAGAGGACACAGGCGGTAGCTACTGCGGTGAGCATGCCGCGGGTGGCGGTGACACCGATGAAGACTCCGTCCCACACAAATGCTGCCATGCTTACTGCTGGCACTATGGCGCACCACCAGTGGTAGCGCATGGCCTCGTCAACTACCTCTCGTTGGCTCGTGAACATAGTGAAGATAGCGTGAGGGAAGAGAGAGTAGGCAATGACAAAGATAGCTGTTGTAGCCGCGCCCCACACAAATAGCCATCGTACGCAACGGTGCATATTGCTGTGGTCACGGGCTCCGTAATACTTGCCCACCACTGCTTCGCCAGCAAAGGCGATGCCGTCCATGAAATAGCTGAAAAGGTGGAACAGTTGCTGCATCATTGTGTTAACTGCCAGAACCATGTCGCCGCTGAGTGCGCCGGCGCGAATGAAGAACATGTTCACGGCAAGCATAAAGATGCAGCGCACAAAAATGTCGCTATTAACTTTGAAAAAACGGCCACTGCCCTTGAAGTTGAAGGCGTTTTTAAGGCTTAGGTCACGGGCAATCGCCTTAAACTTATGGCGCACGCACCAACAGGCATAGATAGCGCCAACCCATACCGCGATGAGCGTTCCCACTGCAATGCCTTTGAAGCCCATGTCGAGCCAATATACCGCAATGAGACTCAACACCATGTTGAGCACGTTCACGCCAATGGAGATGAGCATGGGACTTACCGAGTCTTGCATGCCAAGCAACCATCCTTTTATCGACATGGTGAGAAGTACCGCTGGAGCGCCCCAGACCACTATGGTAAAATAGGTAGAGGCAAGCTCCGCCACCTCGGGGCTTGGCCCCATAATCCACAGCAATAGCCAAAGTATGGGAACTTGCAGTACCACCATCGCAATGCCAGCCACAAGTGCTATTGCGCCCGAGCGTTGCAAGGTGTCAACTTGGTCGTGATGCGATCCGCTGCCGTAGGCTTGTGCAGTGAGTCCTGATGTGCCCATACGTAGGAATCCGAAGTTCCAATACAGCACGTTCATCATCATTGCTCCCACTGCTATAGCACCAATAAATTGCGGTGCGCCCAGATGCCCGGCAATGCCCGTGTCGAGCAGTCCCAGCAGCGGTTCGGCGATGTTGGCGACTATCGCTGGTAGCGAAATCGCCATAATTTCCCTATTTATCTTCGACAGCTTCATTACTCTCTCAAATATCGTTGCAAAATAACGAAAAAAAACTGACAACTGATAACAGACAACTGAAAACTTTTTTCTACCTTTGCGGTCGATAATAAAAAAAGACGAGACTATGAAGATTTTGAAATATTTCGCGATAGCATTATTTGCGATGACGATGGTGGCTTGCGGTGACGATGAGCCAAACAGCACTTACACCCGTGACTTTAATATGATTTATCCTGTGCTGCCCGCTGGGCACAAATTTATCAGCAAGATAGAGCAGACATCAGACAAAGCTTCAATCGTGGCAACAGCAGACTACGATGGCGACCACCTCAAAAAAATTAAAGTGGTGACCAAATATGAAGATGGCACGAAAAATGAGGAGAATATCCACTTTGACTATACCAATGGCGCGATTATCTGTGACAGGAGCATTCAGGATATCACCTATGCGATTGAGGTAAACAGTATGGGGGCAATAACCCGTCTCAAAAACGTGATTTCGGGTGGTACTTCTGCAGCGTTGCAGTATAACTATGACAACGAGCTGGAGCTTGCACAACTTTCCAATTCTTCTATGGCAAGCACAACCAAAGTGGCTTGGCAGGGAGGCAACCTTATGCAATGGGAGAATTATGGCACCAACATGAAGGATAGCGTAGTTTATGAATATGGTGATGGCGCTCCACTGAACAAGGGTGGCATTGATGTGGTAGGTAACGACTCGTTCGCGTTCACTAAATTTGTGTGCGCCATTATGCGAAATGCGGGGTTCTTTGGTGTTACTAGTGCCTACTTGCCCACGGTAATCAAGAAGGATCGTAACTACTCTGAGGATGGAATGACTGTTGATCTTAAACGCTACAACATCACTTATGAGCTTGATGGTGAAGGCTATGTAAAGAGCTATACTACCAACGAGGTGCCGAAATATACGGTAAAGATTACTTATAAATAATAAGTCATAGGATGAGTATTCGAGCAGTCGAGCATTCGAACTGTCGAGCATTCGAGATATTGATACTAATCACTTAACATTTAAAAAGGTCTCTATAGATGTCGAGGGCGGTTTTGATGTCGTCCTCGTTTATTGTGTTGTTAATGATAGGAGAGCCGCAATCTTCTAGTAATGTGAGATTTATTTCTCTATCACGACTTTTCTTGTCGTGGCGCATGAGGTCTATAATCTGGTCGTAATGGTCGCAGGTGATGTGGAACGCGCCGTAATTGTCCTTCACAAAATGGACGAGACTGTAGAGGTCTTTGCTTGGGAATTGCTTCAGGATGTGTGAGAGAACCGCCTCGGTCACCAGTCCCCATGCCACTGCAAAGCCATGTGGCACTGGTTTGCCGTCGGCAAGTGCCTTGCTCTCAAAAGCGTGCCCCACAGTGTGCCCTAAGTTTAAGGCTTTTCTTATGCCTTGCTCATTGGGGTCTTGCTCCACGATGTGCTGCTTTATCAGCAACGATTCTTGCATCATCTGTAGCAAAAGGTCGTAATCAATGGCCTTAAAATCAAAGTTTAGCAACTGCTCAAAACTCTCATGCGAGTGGAGCATTGCGTGTTTGAGCATCTCGGCGTAGCCAGATTTAAATTCTTGCTCGGATAGTGTGTGGAAAAATATGGTGCTAACAATAACCGCTTTGGCGGGGGCAAAGGCACCTATCTCGTTCTTCAGGCCGTTGAAGTTTATACCAGTTTTGCCACCAACGGAGGCATCTATGGCTCCAAGCAGTGTCGTTGGCACATTCACGAAATCGATGCCACGCTTAAAAGTGGCCGCCGCAAAACCTCCTAGGTCGGTGACCATGCCACCTCCCAGATTTACCATCAGGGAGTGTCGTGTTGCGCCACATTGCGCCATCTCGCTCCAAACGCGAGATAGCGTATCAATATTTTTGTTGTTGTCGCCAGGCGCGATTTCTATAATGTGAGCGTTGCTGAGGCAAGGCAGCAGTGGCAGCGCAAGTTGTCGTGTGTTCTCATCAACGTGTACCATTATGGCATTGTAATTGCCACCCTCAATAATCGAGTTGAGGGTGGCATCTACATTATTGCTATATAGCACATTCTGCTTCATTTCTGTGTTTTAAACGCCTCTATGAGTTGTGGCAGGGCTTCTAGCATGGTTGCCATGTCTTTATATACCATGTCGGCTCCGGCTTTGTACATGTCTTTCTCGGGGATGGGGCCAGTGGTCACTCCCACTGTGAAGCAGCCAGCGGTGTGACCTGCTTGCACACCAAGCGGAGCGTTCTCGAGCACTATGCACTCGTTGGGCTGGGCATTGATTTTTGCCATCGCCTTGAGGTAGGGCTCGGGATTTGGCTTGCCGCGCTTCACGTCGGCAGCTGTGATGCGCTGTTCGTCGAATATTTCGGGATACTCGGAGTCGATGCGGTCGAGCATGACTTGTGTGCCCGAGCCAGTCACCAGCATACATCTGATGCCAGCCGCTTTGAGGGCTTTGAGGACTTCGAGCGTTCCGGGGATTGTCTCCACGTCGCCGAGTTCGGTGAAGTAGCGAGTTTTCACTTTGTAGAGGGCCTGTGCCTCGTCGTCGGTGACGTTCTTGCCGGCACCATTCTTGAATTTCATCTTGATGATGTCGCGTCCCGTCATTCCTTCATACATGTAGAACTCATCGCGTGTGCACTTGATTCCGTTCTTTTTCATTAGTTTCACCCAAGCGCGGGTGTGATTCTTCATTGAGTCGAAAAGCACTCCGTCCATGTCGATGAGTGCAGTGGTAAAGTTGAACGATTTCTTGCCTGTATATTTCAGATAGTCGGCAATTGCATTTTGTTCAGTCATTTTTGCTTGTTGGTTAATGAGATATTTATTGTTTTATATTACGGTGATGTGGAAGCAGCATTGACCTTGTTCGAAGAGGACAGTGCAGCGCTTCTGTTGTCGGAATTTGAAAAGAATTTCTCCCAAAATATTGGTGAGGTCTTCACGATTGAGGAGGAAGTCGTTGTTGTAGGGCTCATAGTGCATCCAGCTAAGGTCGAAGGTGGTGCCATTCATGTGACATGAGCGGCTAGATGCGTTGTTGTTGACCTTAGTGAGCTTGTCAACCGTGAACTGCGAACGTGTGCAGCTGGTCACCACGATGCGGTAGGCGCTGCCGCCGCGAGCCTTGATGGTGTCGGCAAATGCACAGCCAATGTCCTCGAGCAGCACTGCGGCTTTAGGCACGAGGTAGGGCATGGAATGCGTGAGGCTGTCGAGATAGTAGGCCTCGCAGGTTTCGATTTTCACTAATGGCTGCCTGAGCCTGTAGGCGTCGTGCAGGTTGGAAATGGGTTCTATGCCGTTCTTCTTGGCATAGGGAATCTGCACAGGGTTCATATCGTCAAAGATTTCGCCAAATTTCCCTTGAGGCGGATTGGAATAGATGCGGTGGAAGCCGTTCTTGTCCACGCTGAGGTTGGAAAATTCGTGGCGATCTTCGAGCTGTGGTCTCTTGCCAAGTTGGGAGATGTATTTTAGCTGAGACTTGTCGAAATAGTCGTGGTAAGTCTTTTCGGGCTTTTTCTCTTTCTTACACGACGACAACGACACCATGGCAACCATTGAGATGGCTGCCAAAAAAATAGCAAGTAGTTTATATGATTTAGTTGTCAAAACCAGAATTATTTACCTACGGTTTGAACAAACATTATTCGCTCGTTCTCGCTGAGTTTGAGCATTTTGGGAAGGTTCTCCTGGTCGAAACCAGCCCTTACCACAGTCTTCAGCCCAGCTTGTGCGCAGTAGAGGTATATGTTCTGTGATGCTGCACCTGCGGTGTAGGCCTGGAACTCTGGTTTACTCTGCTTGGTGATATCTACTGCCAGCACGATGTTGATGGGCGCGATGGCTGCAAAGTCCTGCATGGTGCAATACTTGCGGAAGTCGCCAGTGTTGACCACGGTGAGGGTGTTGGCCTCGGGGTTGTAGCGGCTCACTTCGGTCGGTGTGATAACGTAAAGCACCAGTTCCTGGCGATTCATGGCAGTGGCGATGGTGCGCTTGCCTTCGTGAGTTATTCCCCAAGCAGCCCAAAGCATGTTGCTCAGGTCTTGTTTGGTAACAGTCTGGTTCTCTTGATAGTTGCGGCTTGACTTGCGCTCACTCATCATCTGCATGAGAGGCTTGCCGCCAGTAGTCTGAGGGGTTGGAAGCACCTCAGCTTCAATACTACAACTTGCCATAAGTGAAATAATCCCTAAAATAAAAATCTTGAAATTTGTCATGGTGAATAAAAATTTTTTGACAAAAATAATGAATTAATTTGAAAAAATCGCGTTGATGACGTGAATAAAAATTAAAATGACTATTTTTGTGCTCAAAATACATTGTTTTCTCAACTCATGAAGATAGGTTTTATCGTTATTATACTCCTTGCAGTGCTCGTTCATGGTTATGTGTTATGGCATGTTTATCAGGTGCTTCCATTCCCTGTTTGGGCTAAGTGGACAGTAGTGGTGCTCATGCTGGCAGCACTGGCAATGCTTTTTGTGGGATTCTCCGGGTTTTACGACCGCATGCCGTTGTGGCTGGCATCTTCGTGCTACAACATCAGCACTTCATGGCTCATCGTGTTTCTTTATCTTCTCATCATCTTCCTTTTGCTCGATGTGGGACGCTTGTGCCACCTCGTTCCTAAGGATTGGTTTTACAGTAATGCTTTGACGGCAGGTGCCATTACAACGTTGATAGCAGGATTGCTTGTCTATGGCAATATACATTACAACAACAAGGTGCGGGAGCCGTTGAGCCTGACGACCGACAAGCAGTTGTCAAAACCTGTTAAGGTTGTGATGATGAGCGATCTGCACTTGGGATACCACAATCGCAAAGCTGAGTGGCAGCGTTGGGTGAAGATGATAAACGACGAGAACCCCGACCTGATTCTTGTGGCGGGAGACATCATCGACGGGCATTTGCGTCCACTTCTTGAAGAAGACATGGCAGCCGACTTCCACCAGCTCAAGGCTCCAGTGGTGGCGTGTCTGGGAAATCACGAATATATCTCGGGAATCGACAAGTCGCTCGACTTCTACCAGCGGGCGGGAATCACGCTGCTGCGCGATTCTGCTGTAACAATGGGCGATCTTGTGATAGTGGGTAGAGATGACCGCTTTGCCCGAAAGCGCAAACCGTTGAATCACCTGCTCGAAGAGGTGGACTCATCAAAGTACATCATCCTGCTTGACCATCAACCATATAAACTAGAGGACGCCCAAAAGGCTGGAGTTGATTTCCAGTTCAGCGGCCACACCCACGAAGGGCAAATATGGCCCATCAGCCTGATGGTCAATGCTATGTATGAAAAAGCCTGGGGACCGTTACAGAAGGGAAACACACGTTACTGGATAAGTTCAGGTATAGGCATCTGGGGTGGAAAATACCGCATCGGCACACGTTCAGAATACATTGTCGCGACGATTGCCCCTAAACAATAACGAAAAACCCGCCATTCACATGGAGGGCTTTTCGGGTTAAAATGAAGTCGAACAAATTTACGAGTAATCTACGAGTAAATAGTTTTCAAAGTATAGATTTAAGGAAGTAATAAAAAACGTTGTTTCCTTTTTAGTTGTCATGCGAATAATGATGCTTGGCGATATTGGCTAGCCTTTGCGGTGTGGAATGAGGGTTGTGGGATGCTCTTGCGTGAGGAGAGTGCGAGGTTCATGCTCCATCCTTGGGTCTTGTTGCGGATGTTGAGTTGAGCCAGTCCCATGAAGCGTCCTGCGTTGGTGCAGATGAAACGCACCACGTCGTTGATGTTTGCAAAATTGTTACGGCACACGCTTGCCAGGACTTTGCCTCCGACCATGAGAGTTGCAAAAATCTGGTCGTTGAGTGATAATGATGTTGCGTTGTTGTTCATAGTTTTGTCCTCCGTTTTTGTTATATGTTTTATTTTACACTGCAAAGATATTGTGAGTGTGAGCTAAAAACATGCCCATTAAAAATAAATGGAGTTAAAGCTATGATTTTTTCTGCTTTTTATGCTCAAATCACTATCAAATCGAGCTTGAATAGTAGTGTTGTTTTGAAAAAAGATGTAACTTTGAGGACTGAAAAAGAAAACACAGAATTATGAAAGGCAGAATAACCAAACTCTTTGGAATTGAATACCCTATCATTGCTGGAGGCATGGTGTGGTGTAGTGGTTGGAAACTGGCGTCGGCGGTAAGCAACGCTGGTGGACTTGGACTGATAGGTGCCGGCTCGATGACCGCCGAGGTGTTGCGTGAGCACATTGTTCAATGCAGGGAAGCTACCGAGGAAGAGGGCAAGCCATTTGGCGTAAACGTTCCGCTGATGAAGCCCAATTCGGCTGAGTTGATGCAGGTGATTGCCGAGGAGCATGTGCCAGTGGTTTTCACTAGTGCTGGCAGCCCCAAGAAATGGACTGGCTGGCTGCATGAGCGTGGCATTAAGGTGGCTCATGTGGTGTCATCGTCAACCTTTGCTCGCAAGTGCGAGGAGGCAGGCGTGGATGCTGTTGTTGCCGAAGGCTTTGAGGCAGGCGGCCACAATGGAAAGGAAGAGACTACCACCATGTGCCTTATTCCTGCTGCACGCAAAGCCACCTCGCTGCCGTTGATAGCGGCTGGTGGCATAGCAAGTGGTGAGGCGATTCTCGCTGCTCAGGTATTGGGTGCCGAGGGAGTGCAGATAGGTACGCTCTTTGCCCTCACTCAGGAGAGTGGCGCGCACGAGGCGTTCAAACGCCGCTGCCTCGACCTAAACGAAGGCGACACCAAACTGCTGCTGCGCAAGTTGTCGCCCACGCGCTTGGTGAAAGGTGCCTTTTATGACGCCATAGAGGAGGCTGAGAACCGTGGCGCAAGCCCCGAAGAATTGCTTGATATCATAGGTATAGGAAGGACTAAGGTAGGCATTTTTGATGGAGACATCGAGAATGGCGAACTGGAGATAGGTCAAGCTGCCTCGTTGCTCAAAGGCAACGATATTGAGCCTGTGTCAATAGTGATGCAGCGCCTAGTGCTGGAATATGAGCAAGCCCTAGCCGGCTTAGGATAGGAGTTGCTAGGAATAACTAAGAAAGATTAGGAGTGAAAGGGTAGTTTTTAATTCCTTTCCCTCCTTTATTTCTTTTTCTCCTCTTTCACTGGCCAGCGGTCTTTGTTAAGAGGGAGGGTGTAGTAGAGCGAGAGGCCGAAGGCCCACTTGCCATTCTGCGTGCCATAGCCTGGGATGTACCACGGGTTGCCTTTGTCGTTTTTCTTGCTCTTGAAAATGCCGTGGAACTTGGCTTCCCAACCCAGCGACCAGTTGCTGGCAATGTGAACTTTGAGTCCAAGCAGGAACTCACCCCACAAGGCATTGGAACTCATTCCATTGAGTTGATAGCTCTGCCCATACTCTCCCCAATAAGGGTTGTCGATGAGCACGTCGGTGATGTCGTACTTGAAAGTGCTGAATCCTAGTCTCACTCCAGCATAGAGTTGATATCTCGGCTCATTTTTGAAGAGGAAGTTATAGTTTGCGCCAATTTTGAAATATGGTGAGAGCTTGCCGGTATAAGTGTAGTTCATGTCATCGGGTGTGTCTTTGGCGCGACCCAAACCTACTATCAACACGGGCTGGAAGCGGTTCCACATATTGAGTGTAGCGCTGAGGTCAAACGACGAGTACTTCTGCCCGAAAGCCATGAGAATGGCGTCGCCGAAGTTCAGTCCCAGCGAGAGCTCAGTGAGTTTGGGGTAGCGAGGATAGATTTTCGCCAGCGAGTCTTTGCGCTCTTGTGCCTTAGCTTGTGCCGTGTCGCCACTCAGGTATTGCTGTATTATCTCCTCTTTGGTTCCTTTTGGTGGTGTGAGCACCTTGTTGGTAGAAGGTTTCACAGGTGTCACTTTGCGCTGCTGCTGTTCCTGGTCTTGAGCGTAGCCATTGACAGCAGTTATCATGCAAGCGATACATATAATATTATAGAAGAACCTTCTCATCGTACATAGATTTTAATGGAGACAACATCGGCGTTGGTAATCATAGGCTCGGGAATCAACACTGAGTCGATAGCATGGGTTGTGTGCTCCAATGATGTGATCTTGAATTTATACATCGCTCCGCACTCATGCGACTGAAAATAGGGTATCGCGTCATATCCTAGTGTCAAGGTGTCGTTGGGCATGTCTTCGGTGTTGTAGTTGAAGACGTACTTGCAGCTGTTGGTCGATAATCGCAGCGGCAGATACACACTTTTGGCGCTTGTCTTGTTGATGATGACGCTGTCGTTAGGAGCGCCAATGCCATAGACGGTTAGACTGTTGATTGTGATTTGTTTGTCGCCGTTGTAAAATCCAGCAAGAGGAATTGCCGAGCCGTTGCCTATGCAGTTGTCGTTGTTGCACGACGTGGCAATAACAGTAAGGCTCGCTGTCACTAAAATAGCCAGGGTGATATGTTGTAGAATGCGTCTCATTTTATTGAATCTCCTCCTCAATCTCGTAGTGGTTGCGGTTTTGGGAGTTGCGCGCTATCAGTTCCCCCAGGAATCCTGTTAGGAACAGCTGTGTTCCTAGAATCATGCAGGTGAGGGCGAGGTAGAAGTAGGGCGAGTCGGTCACTAATATGTAATGGTTGCCAGCGTGCATGTTGTAGAGTTTGATGGCTCCCACAGCGATGACGGCAATAAGTCCAATAAAGAACATCAGGCTACCTAATAGTCCGAAGAAGTGCATGGGTTTGACGCCAAACTTCGACTGGAACCACAGGGTCATCAGGTCGAGATAGCCGTTGACGAAGCGGTCTAAGCCAAATTTAGACTTGCCATACTTGCGTGCCTGGTGCTTCACCACCTTCTCACCAATCTTGTCGTAGCCTGCATTCTTGGCAAGGTATGGGATGTAGCGGTGCATATCGCCATAAACCTCGATGTGTTTCACGACATCGCGTCTGTAGGCCTTGAGACCGCAGTTAAAGTCATGCAGGTTCTTAATTCCACTCACCTTGCGCGCTGTGGCATTAAAGAGTTTAGTGGGAATGGTCTTCGACAGCGGGTCGTAGCGCTTCTGTTTCCATCCGCTCACGAGGTCGTATTTGTCCTCGGTGATCATGCGGTAGAGTTCGGGAATCTCGTCGGGTGAGTCTTGCAGGTCAGCGTCCATAGTTATGACGACATTGCCTTTCACTCTCTCGAAACCGGTGTTTAGAGCTGGCGATTTTCCGTAGTTTCTCCTGAACTGCACACCCTTGATGCAGGGGTTCTTCTCGCTGAGCTCTTTTATTACCTTCCAGGAGTCGTCGGTGCTGCCATCATCAATCATGAGCACTTCGTAGGAGAAGTTATGCTCGTCCATGACGCGCTCTATCCATGCCGCCAGCTCGGGCAGCGACTCTGCTTCGTTGAAAAGGGGTACTACAACCGAAATGTCCATTATAGTGTTGTTTAAATTGTTATCTTAATGTTGTTTATAGGGTATTTTTTCGGCGATAAATGCCGTGATGGCACCTCCCAGGCTTCCTAAGCAGGCAAAGAGCCAAAACAGCATCATGCTGAACTCGAATGCAGAGGGTAAGGCACGATGAGTAATCATCTTTTCAAGTGTCTTTGCGGTCTCCGCGTCGATATCTGGTTTGTTGTCTAGGAAAATACGCATTTGGTCATAAAGGAAGTCGGGCCTAAGAAAATTGATTATCAAGTATGACACCAGCACCATGATGAGAGCTCCACCCAGTGTGGTGAAAATCGCCAGAATCCACAGCTCGCTATATATCGCAAAACCATCAAGGGCTACAAATCGCTTGCGCTGAAAGATGCAGAGCACCACTGGCGCCAAGAGCAATAAAAAAAGAGTCAGCAAGCTGAGTAGTGGCATTTTGTCGTAGAAGACAAACGTAACCGCCAATACCGATAGAAGAATTCCAAACGGAATCCCCAATTCGGCACTCAGTGAGTAGATGTTCTTTTTAAAGTCAATGCGATACATTTTGCGCTGAAAATTGTTCCAAACTGCAAAGATAGAGAAAAGTTTTGAGTTATCAGTTATTAGTTCTTAGTTTTTAGTTTTTTCTAGTTTTTCTTGAATGCTCTAGAATGCCTAAACCCCTTACCCCTTATTCTATCATAGCGAGGAACTGGTCTTCGTTGATGATGTCGATGCCGAGTTTTTGGGCTTTCTCGAGTTTGGCGGGACCCATGTTGTCGCCGGCGAGGATAAATGATGTCGCCTTGCTGATGCTTCCCACGTTCTTGCCTCCGTTCTGCTCAATCATAGCCTTGTACTCCTCGCGCGAATGATGCTGGAACACACCGCTGATGACAATTTTCTTGCCTTCGAGTTTAGTGGTGCGGCTTGCCAATTCCTGTTCGCTTAGTGCCATCTGCAGCCCTGCCCATCGCAGTCGCTCCACGATTTCACGGTTGCTCTCCACAGCAAAGAATTCCACTATGCTCTGGGCTATCTTTGGTCCTATTTCGGGGATGGCGGCCAGCTCATCGGCACTCATCTCCATCAGTCGGTCGATATTATGCACATTACGTGCCAGTACTTTGGCGATTGTCTCGCCCACAAATTGTATTGACAGCGCATAAATCACTCTCTCAAAGGGAACCTGCCGCGACTGCTCGATGCCTCGCATGATGCGCTGAGCGCTCTTGAGTTGGAAGCGGTCAAGGCCCACTAATTTATCAATGGTGAGGTCGTAGAGGTCGGCGATGTTGTTTACCAGTCCGCTCTCATGCAGCTGCACTGCTACTTCCTCGCCGATTCCGTCGATGTTCATGGCGTGACGCGCCACGAAATGCTCAATGCGGCCAGTGATTTGCGGCTTGCATTCCCACTTGTTGGGACACACCCAAGCCGCCTCGCCCTCAATGCGCTGCAATGGTGTGCCGCACACAGGGCAATGTGTTACGAACTTGATGGGTTGAGCGTGGGGCTCACGTTGCTTGGTGTCAACGCCCACGATTTTAGGTATGATTTCGCCGCCTTTCTCCACATATACCATATCGCTGTCGTGGATGTCGAGTTGGCGAATGATGTCCTCGTTGTGCAAAGAGGCGCGTTTTACGATGGTGCCGCTCAGTAGCACAGGTTCGAGGTTGGCGACAGGTGTGATGACGCCAGTGCGTCCCACTTCGTAGCTCACTGATTTGAGCTTGGTGCACTCGCGCTCGGGGGCGAACTTATAGGCTATAGCCCATCGCGGAGACTTGGCTGTAGCACCCAGATTAAGCCACTGCCGCATGGAATTGAGCTTGAAAACGAGGCCGTCGGTGGCAACGGGCAGCGACTTGCGGTCCTTGTCCCACCGCTCAATAAAATCGGTGACGGCGTCAATTGACTCCAGAATCTCGGTGTGAGCCACTTTAAATCCCCACGATTTAATGGCCTCCATAGCTTCGGTGTGGGTAGAGTAGGGCAGGTTGTCGCCAATGAGGAAGTAGAAATATGCGTCAAGACCACGTCGTGCCACCTCGGCGCTGTTCTGCATCTTTAGGGTGCCGGCAGCGGCATTTCGGGGGTTGGCGAAAAGTGGTTCCTCATTGAAGGCGCGTTCCTTGTTCAGGCGCTCAAAGCTTGCCCACGGCAGCAGAATTTCGCCGCGAACCTCAAATCGGGTTGGATATTCCGCTCCTTGTGGCAGTTGCAGTGGTATACTGCGAATAGTGATGACGTTGGCTGTGACATCGTCGCCTCGCACGCCGTCGCCACGAGTGACAGCGCGCACCAGACGGCCGTTCTCGTAAATGATTGAGATGCTTGTGCCGTCATATTTCATCTCGCCGACGATTTCCATAGGCTCGCCACCCAGGCCGTCCTTGGCTCGGCGCAGGAAGTCCTGAACCTCCTCGATGCTGTAGCTGTTGCCAAGCGACATCATGGGACGCTCATGCACCACCTGTTTGAAGCCTTGGCTCAGGTCGCTTCCCACACGCTGGGTTGGAGACAATGGGTCGGCCATCTCGGGATGCGCCGCCTCCAAGTCCTGCAACTCACGCATCAGGCTGTCAAACTCTTGGTCGCTGATAGTTGGCTGGTTGAGAACATAATAGTTGTGGTTATGGCGGTTGAGCAAGTCGCGCAACTCCATAATGCGCGCCTCATCGCCAGTAGGCTGCTCATTCTTTGCAGGCTGCTCCACTACATTTTCATTATTCTCAAAATCGTCAAAAAGACTGCGTTGGATGTCCATTGAGTTGTTGGTGTTTTCTAGAAGTTTTTGTATGATTAGCTTCGTTTGGTTTATTTGCGTTAAAGCGTTGCCATCACTTGCTTGATGAGGGCGACGTTGAATTTCTCAATGTCGGTCAGGACTACTGGTTTGCCGCTTTTCTTGTACCAGGATTGCTGGTCAAAGTATTTTTGGTTGGCATCGCTTTTGAAGGTGTCGCCATGGCGAGCATAAATCTCGGCGCGCATGAGTTCGAGGGTCTCCTTCGGGAAGAGTTTCAGCAGCTCGTGAGTGAGAGGTATGACCGAAGCGAACGCCCATTTGCCGTCAATGCCTTGCCAGGGGCACTGCACCTTGGTAAGGACGTTATTGCCTTTTGCTAATCTTGGGTTATGGTCAACAAAAGGCTCATCATTAGTAACTTTTGCTTCAAGACCTTCATTTGTGAGTTTTACCTGCCATGTCATAGGTCCCATAATGGCTGCGGCTCCACCGCCGCCAGGCATCTTTCCGTATTTTGGATCACTTGGGTCGCCACCGCTCACACGACCTTCACCGTAGATTATGTCAATCAGATTGTTGTCGGGGTAAATGTAGAACTGGAACAATCCGGGGTCGCAGTTGTAGCGGTCGCCCTCATAAAAATCTAGCTTGGGTCCGAATACAGAATACTTACCATCGGCAAGTTTATAGTTGCCGGCAAGGATGTATTGAAGGAATATTGTCCAGTCTCCATTGTTTCTCATGTCGTTGGTGATGCTGTAATAGGCCCTAACAGGTGCACCTTGTGCGTTACGATACACGAGCATGGTATATTGCCCCAGCTTCTCCACCGTTACATCGAGCGTAGTATTGTCTGTCACCTTCATTTTATTTCCCACCACTTTAATGTTATGTGGCATTGCCATCGTGGGTGTAGGCTCCATATATTGATTGTAGCCAGCCATAACCATTTTACTCTTGTGGTTATACATTGTTGAGAAGATGAAGCGTCCGTCGGTCCATAGCTGTTCGATGGCAACAGTGAGCATTTGCTTAGTGTTGAGCACTTGCAGCTTGTCATTACGGTGCTCAAGGTCGGCGGTTAACGACTGTTTAAACAAGTTGTTAATGTTCTCCTTGTGGCACCAAAATATTTGTTCACGATCATTTGCATTGGCGCTAAAGGCAATCATAGCGAGTAGGAATAAAATTAATATTTGTTTCATAGTAATGCGTTTTTTGTTAGTTACTGCAAAAATAATCATTTTTCTTGTGATGGCAAAAAATGATGAGTTTTTTGTCTTTTTTCACATCTTTTGCTATGAAATGAACGAAAAAAGTGTTATCTTTGTAGAAAAAGATTATATCATGAAAAAAGTTACATTATTTTTTTTTGTTTGCGTCGCGGCATTTAGCATGACGGCGCAGGAATTTTGGTTGGGTGCCGACATCAGCGGCACCAGTGCACTCGAGCGTTTTGGGGTGAAACTCTATAACAACGCTGGTGAAGAACGTGACAATATCACACTGATGCGTGAACTGGGGCTTAACGCTGCACGGTTCAGGGTGTGGGTGAATCCTCGTGGCGGCGACTGCGACATGCACGACGTGCTGGCGATGGCTAAGCGTGCACAGGCACAGGGCATGGCGATAATGATTGATTTCCATTACAGCGACTGGTGGGCCGATCCTGGCAAGCAGAATATCCCCGCCCAATGGAAGAACTATAACTATAAGCAGATGAAACGCGCTCTGGCGAAGCACACCACCGAGACGTTGCAGCTGCTCAAAGATAACGGCGTTGATGTTAAGTGGGTACAGATAGGCAATGAGACCACCAACGGTTTCTTATGGCCTATGGCCCATACACCTGAGAATATGAAGCAGTATGCAGGTCTGACTGAGGAAGAATACAAAGCAGCTAAAAAGGTCTTTCCCAATACAATCTGCATCGTGCACCTCGACGCAGCCTGTGACATCGACCGTTATCACACCATCTTCAATGGGTTGAAAAAGTACAAGGCTCACTTCGATATGATTGGCGTTAGCGTTTATCCCTATTGGGACATGGATGCTGGTCTCACGAAAAGTGAGGATGAGACTCTGGAGCGGGCTATTGAGAACATCAACACTTTGAGCAAGGAGTACAACTGCCCAGTGATGATAGTCGAGACTGGCTATGAGGCACGCCGCCCTGAAGAGGGCAAGGCGTTCATGACCAGACTGATAGACGCTGCTCGCAGCCGCACAGGCGGCAACTGCCCCGGCGTGTTCTACTGGGCACCAGAGGCCGAAGGACACTACCCATTAGGAGCTTTCCAAAACCACCGTCCCACAGTTATTATGGATGCGTTTAATAGTAAGTGATAAGAGTTAAGAAATTAGAGATAAAAGGAAATAAGGTAAAAACTAAAAACTGATAACTCACAACAAATGAAAATTTTACACACTAGCGATTGGCATCTTGGTCATACGCTCTACGGTTATGACCGCACCGAGGAGCAGCAGGCGATGCTCAATCAGATTGAAGGAATTATTAAGAACGAGCAGCCCGACGCGATGGTGCTTAGTGGTGACGTTTACCACACCTCACAGCCCAGCGCAGCGGTGCAGACAATGTTTACTGAGGCTATTGTGGCGATGCACCAAGCGTGCCCCACAATGACTATCGTCGTTACTGCCGGTAACCATGACAGCGGCAGCAAACATGAGATTTTCCAAACTCCATGGCGCGCTCTCAACGTGTTTGCCATTGGAAATATTGACAAAGAAAACATTGACAGCCACATTATTGAAGTGCATGGCAAGGGATGGGTGGTGGCAGTGCCATACGCTTACGAACGCACTATCCCCGATGGATTCTTCCAGCAATTACTTGACAGAGTAAGCGAGAAGAACATCGATAACCTGCCTGTAGTAATGATGGCCCATACCACCGTTGAGGGCTGTAATTTCACTGGCCATGACCAGATTGGTGAACGCACAGTGGGAGGTGTTGATGCCGTACCGCATGAGTATTTTGGTGGCGGCTTTGACTACCTTGCACTTGGGCACATCCACCATGCGCAGTTTATCCACAACACAGAGCACCGCATGCGTTACAGCGGCACTCCGCTGGCGGTAAGCTTTGATGAGGCCTACGATCACAGCGTCTCAATCGTTGAGATTGACACTCATGGGGCTTTGCCATCAGTAAAGGAAATCTCTATTGACAATCCTCATCCTCTTGTAACCCTCCCCACTGACACTGATGACACAGCAACATGGGAGGAAGCGAAAAAGTTGCTTGAAGACTTCCCCAGTGATAACCCTGCATATATCAGGCTTAATGTTGGGGTGGAAGATTTCCTGCCTGCTGGAGCCAACGAAGAGGCTAATGCAATAGCAAGCGGCAAGCAGTGCCGAGTGTGCTACATCAACGCCAAGCGTCCTGAGAGAGAGCGCACCCAAAGTGAAGCACTTACTGTGCAGGAATTACAGGAGATTGCACCCATTGAGATAGCACGACGTTATATTTCTAATTTAGGTGTTCAATTTGATGAGGACATGGAAGCCATGTTTAAAGAGGCGTTAGAGGCAATTAACCAACAAGGCAACAAATGAGATTATTATGAAATTACTGAATCTTAAGATGCATAACATAGCATCAATCAAGGATGCAACCATCAACTTTGAGCAAGATCCCATAGCATCGGCCAAAGTGTTTCTGATAACAGGAAAGACAGGCGCAGGCAAATCGACAATTCTCGATGCGATATGCCTAGCTCTTTATGGCAACACCCCACGCATGGAGGGTACTCAGGTACTAAAAAGGCAAGACAAGGATACTGTGATTGAAAACACTCTTGAAACCAAAATCAACGACCCAAGGTTAATCATGCGCCGTGGTTCAAAAGAGGCGAGCGTTGAACTCTTGTTTGAAGGAGGAAATAGGAAGCGATATATAGCCACATGGAGTGTGGCAAGAGCGCGCACAGGCAATCTTCAAAGCAGTAAATGGTCACTGAAAATCCTGGGAGACGACATTTTGCTCACCAAAGACAGTCAGATTATCCCAGAGATTAATCGTGCCATTGGCCTCGATTTCACGCAATTTTGTCGCACGACTATGCTTGCTCAAGGTGAGTTCACAAAATTCCTCAATAGCAAAGACGAAGATAAGAGTTCAATTCTTGAGAAGATAACAGGCGTTGATACTTATACGAAATTAGGACTTAAAATCTTTGAGATTTTCAGCCAAAAGAAGCGTGACTGGGAGGCTGTGCATCAGCGTTTGGCAGATATTAAAGTACTAACTGATGATGAAATCGAACAAATGAATGCTCGAAAAAAGCAACTTGATGAGGACTATGGCAATAAGATGCAGCAACAGGATGAAATCAAGCGCAAACTTCAATGGCTTAGCAACGACAAGTCGCTGAAAGAAGAAATTGAAAAAGTGAAGGCTGCGCAGGACGAGGCACGTCGCCAGTTAGAAAGTGAGGAGTTCAAGAAAAAGGATGCTCTTGTTAGGGAGTGGAATGCAACTATCGATGCCCGTAATTGGCTAAGCGGCAAGAATAAGGCTGTCAATGAAATCAATAGGCTGAGAAGCAGTATTGACAATCTATTGCCTGAGTTTAAGAGAACAAAAGAGGGATTGTTGTGGCTCGAGAAAGACATCGAAGACAAGAAAGTTCAACTGAGAAAAACTCAGCAATTCCTTAAAGAGCATGAGGACAAGAAAGATGTATATACCAACGAACAGACCATCAGCGCTCATCTTATAGCAATTGCCGAATGCCGCGAACGTATCAAAAATGAGCAGAAAGACATCGATGAGGCAAACTTTCTGCTTAATGGAGAACTCAATAAAAAACATGAGAAAGCAAAAAACGATCTTGACGCGAAAAAAGAAAAAGCAAAAGAGAATCAGGATTTGCTTGACAAACTTGAGCAAGAACTTGCTGAGATGAAGCTCCCTGAGCTTCGTGAGAAAAAAGACGAACTCAACAAAAACGACACAAATATCGGCACTGCTTTGCTGATGATTGATTCGCTGAAGAACGCTAAGGAAGGGGTTAAAACCGTTGAGGAAGCTATTTCTTCAATCAATACAAGCATTGGTGAACTCAAAGAAAAACAGAAACAACAAGAGGACGAGAAAAACGAAACCCAAAAGAAACGTGATGACGAGAAGGCTGTTTGCGACAAACTCAGAGAAAGCGTTGACGAGTGGGCAAAGAACATGCGTTCTAAGTTGAAATTAGATGATGTGTGTCCCGTTTGCCAGCAAAAAATCAGTAAAGAGTTGCCTCACGAGGATATTCTCGACAGCATTTTTGCTCAAGCCGAGAAGGAACTGAAAGAATTAGATAAACTTCTTGAAAAAAGGAAAGATAATCTAAATGCCACAAATGCTGAGATTGTCGCGCAACAAAAACAGTTTGGCGTAAAAAGCTTGGAGCTTGGGAAAGCCAAGACTCTGCTCGACAATGAGAGCGCCAAAACTCTCGACGCATGCAAAAAATGTGGCATAAGCACTATTGACGACAATACCAAGCAGCAACTAGAGGCATTGCAAAGCCAGACCAACGAAAAAATAGAGACGATCAAACAACAAGTTGCTGACGCAGAGACAAAAGAACGCGCACGCAATGCTCAGCACAAGCTGGTTTTAAAACAGCAGCAAGAACTTGCTAATCAAAATAATATACTCAATGCTGTTAAAGAAGAAATTAACAAGTGTGAGGCTGGAATTAAGTCAAGCAACAAAATCATTGAGACTAAACAGTCCGAACTTAATGGTCACCAAAATGAGGTGGAGGAACTTGTAAACTCTATTGAGTGGACTATTGATTGGAAGGCTGAACCGCGCCAGTTTGCTGCTGAATTGAAAAAGGCAGTAAAGGAGTTCCAGCAGTATGTCGAGAAAGAGAAAAATCAAACCCTCGCAATCGACAATGCTTCCAAAGAATTTGACAACGCCAATGACTCTATCAACTCTATTGTGGAGTCCATGCCTCAGTGGCAAGACGTTAACGTTTCCAATAGGCAGGAGGTTAATCAGTTGATAAAGGCTCTCAATAACCTGAATACAAGGATTGCTGGTCTTCAGGCGCAAATTGTTCAGTCTCAAAAAGATAAGTCACAAATGACATCCCTCCTTGAGATCTGGTTTAAGGATAACTCCACGCTCAACGTTGATGCTTTGGACGCTTTGGCGAAATACAACTTAAACGAGATTGGAGAGATACAGCAAGCGCTGAAAAAAGTCCAAGACACAGTTTTGCAAACGACAACTTCGATGGATGACTGCAACAACAGGTTCAAAACCCATAATGATGCAAAACCTGAGTTTGCCGAAGATGAGACCACCGAGTCGCTCACTGCCAAGGGGAAGGAGATGGAAGAGGCGGTCAAGAGTCTTGGAGAAGAAATTGGCGGCATTAAGGAGAAACTCGATAATGATAAGCGACAAAAGCAACAACAGGGTCAACTAATCATTGAATGTGAAAAGAAAAAAGAGATTTACGACAAATGGGAGCGGTTGAATAAGTATCTTGGTGACAATAAGGGAAAGAGATTCCGTAATATCGCGCTGAGCTACATTCTTGAGAACCTTATTCATTCAGCTAACATCTTCTTGAATGCTCTCACTAAACGATATCGACTCACAGTGGAAAGAGGAACATTCTTTATTCTTGTAGAGGATGCCTATCAAGGTTATGCAAGAAGACCCGCTAGCACCATTTCGGGTGGCGAGAGTTTCTTGGTGTCGCTGGCATTGGCTTTGGCATTGAGCGATATCGCTCAGCAGTTGCGAGTGGAGATGCTGTTTATTGATGAGGGATTTGGTACACTGAGCGGAGAGCCCTTACAAAAGGCGATTGAAACGCTTCGCACGCTGTATGACAAGACTGGCCGCAAGGTGGGCATCATCAGCCACATCGATGAACTTAAAGAGAAGATTCCAGTGCAGATTCAGGTCAATCAGGAAGGCAACTCATCGAGTAGCACAATTACTGTGGTGGGAAGTTAGGGGAGAGGTTTCTTGTACGCCGCGTGTGCGGCGCAATACATAAACAGCACCCACACGCCTTTTTATTCCTTTAACTCCTTTGATTCTTTTTATTCCTTTCCCTCCTTTACACGCAGCTGCCAAAAGGCGACTGCCGAAGCGGCAGCGACGTTGAGGGAATCCACATTATGGCTCATTGGGATGCGCACTACATAGTCGGTCTGCTCTATGGTTTCTTGGGGCAGACCGTCGCCTTCGGTGCCCATCACTATCGCCAAGCGAGGCTCAGAGGCTAAAATGGGGGAATCGAGTGGGATGGATTTGTCAGTTAGTGCCATTGCCACAGTCTTGAAACCTAAAGAATTGAGGCTTTGAATTGGGGCGTCGAGCCATGTCCACGGCACTAAGAACACCGAGCCCATCGACACTCTTACGGCACGGCGGTTCAAGGGGTCGCAACTGGTGGGAGTGAGCAGCACCGCATCGATGCCAAGAGCTGCAGCCGAGCGGAAGATTGCGCCAATGTTGGTGGTGTCGGTCACACCGTCAATCACTACCACACGGCTAGCGTCACTACAAACCTGCTCCACGCTAGGTAGCTCAGGTCGGCGCATGGCGCACAGCACGCCACGAGTGAGCACATATCCAGTAAGCTGCGACAGTAGTTCGCGCTTGCCGGTATAGATTGGGATGTCGCCGCATCGTGCTATGATGCCTGTCGCGTCGCCCTCAATGTGCTTGCGCTCACATAGCAACGCTAGCGGCTCGTAGTCTGCGTTGAGCGCCACGTCAATTACCTTTGGGCTCTCGGCGATGAATATGCCCTTCTCAGGTTCCAGACGGTTGCGCAGCTGTGCCTCTGTGAGAGTGCCAAATACCTGCACCCCCTCATGGTCAAGCGATGTGATTTCAATTATTGCCATCAGTTCTATTTTTTGAGCCACAAAATTACAAAATCATTGCTTAACGGCAAAAAAGCGTCACATCATTTTGGCAATTTCGGAAAAAGGATGTAATTTTACACGTTCTTTTAAAACAATAATATTATGGCACACACCTGTGAAAATTGCAAATTCCGAGCTCAGTACGACAAGAATCCTAAATCTTTACTTGGTCGCTTCTGGCGCTGGCACATCAACTTCTGCCCAGGCTGGAAAGCGTTCTTCACCAGCCAAAACGAGGAAAAGAAGGCCGAGCTAAGAGAAAAGTACAATTTCAAGAAGTATTAGAATCCTTCCCATGGAAGAAAGTAATATCATCATATATCAAACTGAAGATGGGCAGACACAAGTTGATGTCCGAATGGAGAATGATACCGTTTGGCTTACCCAAGCACAAATGGCTGAGCTGTTTGAGTCATCTAGAACTAATATTGTTGAACATATACAACACATTTACGAAGATGAGGAGTTAGATGACATTTCAACTTGTCGGAAATTCCGACAGGTTCGCTTGGAAGGTAAAAGAAAGGTTACAAGAGAGATAACTTATTTCAATCTTGACATGATAATTTCTGTTGGATATCGTGTCAACTCAAAACGTGGCGTAAAATTCCGCCAATGGGCAAATAAGGTTTTAAAAGACTATCTCATTAAGGGCTATGCCATCAACGAGCGAATTCGTCGTGAGCAAATTGGTGAGTTGCGCCAGTTGGTACAGATGGTTGGGCGCACGCTTGAGCATCAGGAATTGATCTCAAACGAAGAAAACAAGGCTTTGCTTGATATTGTCGTTGATTATACCTATGCACTTGATACTCTTGACGATTATGATTATCAGCGCATTAAAGTTGGTGAGACTACACAAGAGGAAAAGTTCAGAGCTACTTATGACAATGCCATGAGTGTAATTGACACTCTGAGAAATAAATTTGGAAACAGTTCTCTTTTTGGTAACGAAAAAGACGAGTCGTTCAAAAGCAGTATAGGACAGATTTATCAAACCTTTGGAGGAGAGGAACTATATCCAAGTGTTGAAGAGAAAGCTGCCATGCTTCTCTATCTCGTGACAAAAAACCATTCATTTAGCGATGGCAACAAACGTATTGCCGCCACGCTTTTCCTGTGGTTTCTCAATAATAATGGCTTACTGTATCGTGTGGATGGAACCAAGCGTATCGCCGATAACACATTGGTTGCCTTGACTCTAATGATTGCTGAGAGCCGTACTGAGGAAAAAGACGTGATGGTGAAGGTTGTTACAAATCTCATAAATCCAAAGAATTAACTTAAAACATAATAGCAATGAAAAAAATCTTAACACTAGGGATTTTAGCTGTTTTGGCGTTGGGGACTAATGCCCAACTCAAGAAAGTCTATGATGAGACAATCAATCCGATGGAACAGATTGATAAGGCTATTGCTCAGGCCGCTGATCAGGGCAAGTTTGTTATTTGCCAAGTGGGTGGTAACTGGTGTCCGTGGTGCTTGCGGTTTGCCGATTTCATCACCACCGATGAGGAGATAGCCAAAATCGTTGACGACAACTTCGTGTATATCCACGTCAACTACAATCCTCGCAACTCGAGTGACGAGGCGCGCGACAAAGCTATGCTCCAGCGCCTGAATAATCCAGGGCGGTTTGGCTATCCTGTGTTTGTGGTACTCGATGTTAAGGGCAATGTGCTTCACATTCAAGACTCAAGCTTCCTTGAAGAAGGCAAGGGCTACAACAAGGAGAAAGTGATGCGTTTCTTCAACGCTTGGACACCAAAAGCCGTTGACGGTCAGTAATGATTGACATTGAAGCATACTTGTCAAGGCCTTATTGGATTATCGACATCTTGCCCAAGCAGGTGCCGGCTGATGGTGCTGGGCAGTATTTCGCGATAGAGAAGTATTTCCTCTCGTCTCCGTGTTTGGATGCAATCTATCAGAAGTTTGCCAATGTGATTTTGAAGCTCAACTGCTATTACGACATAATGGTGGGCTTGGCCGATGATGATAAATGGCTGGTGAACCCCACACCCGAAGATTTGATTCATAGTGTGCTTGAGCGCAAGTCGCTTAATATTTTGCTCAACAATGTTCAAGCAATGATAGCCATCACTGGAGACGACCATTACATGACATTATATGGCCCCAATGAAGAAACCCTCGAAATCATAACCGCTCTGGCAGCCGCCGAGGGATTGCACGTTTGGAAACCTGGGATGTAACATGACAGTAAGAGCAATTACCGCGACTAATGCCGGCAATGATAAGTTGAGAAAACTCTATGAGACGGCATTTCCCGAAGAGGAGCAGATTCCCTGGGAAGACTTGATGCGACTCGTTGATGCCATGCCTCTTGACTTTACTGTCTATTATGAGGATGACATGCTATTAGGCTTCACTATCGTTTATCCTCGCCCTTCGTTTAACTGGTTCTGGTACTTTGCCGTGCCCAATGAATTGCGCGGTAAAGGGGTAGGGCAGAAGATTCTCTCACGATTAATCGACAAATACAAGGACTTCACCAATATCCTCGACATGGAGAGCCCAGAGCAGGTTTGCGAGAATCAGGCGGTTCGCCGTCGCCGCCACGATTTCTACCTGCGCAACGGATTTCGCGACACTGGAGTGGGCCGCTCTTTCAAAGGCATAGACTATACCATCATGATTATGGGCGAGGGCACCTTCACTATGAAAGATTACGACGACATCATCTCCGAGCTCCGCTCATTTTGGGACGCCATGCCTAAGCCAGAGAACAATATGTAATCATGACCACGGCAAAGCTGAGGTACAGGGAACCTTTTTATGCTGCCACAAAAATCCCCTTGCCGTTCACTTCTTTAGGCTCTCAAGGGCATTGATCGAGGTTTTCATCAACGTGTCAAGGTTGGTGCCAATGCTTTGGATGTTGCGTGGGTTAGTGATGTCGTATTGGTAATTTGCTGAAAATGGCGAACTCTTGCTCTCGCTTTGCAGCACATAGACTATCGCATAGTGCCTATCGTTCTTGATAAGGCGGTCAACGACAATAATCTGGCGCTTAGACTTGTTAATGATTAGATTGCGCCACAATTCATCCTCGGGTTGCACAAGACTCTCGATGGGATAGCCTTGAATCGTCAAGACTGCCTTGTCGGCGCGGCGCACATAATCAGGCTCCCAAGTGTCGGAACCACTGGTTGTGAGAATCAAAAACTGGTCGGCGAAAATCATTTCTATTGAGTCAATCTTCAAAGGAATCTGCTTGATAACATCGGCGAGGTAGTTGGCGAGTTTTGGCTCGTAGGCATTGAACTCGGCTTCACTGGTGATGAAATTCAGCTCATATTCACCATTGCCGGCATTGGAGAGGAGACCATCCCCACCAAACTGCACCTTCATGTCGCTATTTTCCACTACATTGCCTCGTTGCCTCCAATCGCCCGAAGTGCTGAACGATGGTAGCCCCAGCCTAGCGCAACTCGCAAGACAACAAATTAACACACTGATATATAATATTCTTTTCATAGCAAAAAATGGGTTTCTTAAAGTGATTACAGCGATTGCAAAGTTATAACAATTTCCAATAAGGGACATTATTTATTGAGGATTATTTGTTTTGTTGAATTGTTTACTTTAATTTTGTGCAATAGATATGAACATCGAGGAATTGCGCGATTATTGCCTCTCGTTGCCCGATGTGACCGAGGCTACACCTTTCGAGAAATTCTCGAGGGGCAGATACACTATCCTCGTGTTTTACGTGAGTGGGCACATGTTCTGCTACTTCAACATCGACGATTTTAAGTTTATCACAATCAAGTGCGACCCTGAGCAGATGGCAGAACTTAAAGAGCGTTATCAGGCAATTGGCGAGCCTTTCAATGGCGACAAGTGTCACTGGATTAGCGTGGAGGTGAATAGTGACGTGAATGACGAGGAGTTGCGGGAATTAGTGCGGAAGTCTTATGTGCTGGTAAAAGACCGAAAACGACATAAAACATCAATTTAAATATTATGAAAGAGATTAAAGATTTTATCAACAATTATCGTGAGGCTTTTGGCGAGAAGGCACAGTTGCCGCTGATTTTTGGATACAGCGACACTGCCATTGCTGAAACCCAAAAAACTGGTGGCTGTTTCTTCAAAGTGCTTCAAGACGCGCGCGACGGAAACGGTGTGAGCCTTAGTGCTGATGTGATAGGTTGCGGAGGCGGCAAACTTTATACTGGCTTTGCCGATATGCCTGAGCGAGTGCCTAACTTTGTGTCACTCAAAGAGAAATATAAACTCTCACCCGAAATGGTAATTGAATACATCGACAGTCTAGAATTGAAAAGAGCGACAAAGCGGTATCTCAATTTTGAGCGCATCGACAAGGTGCAATCACTTGACTGGGCCGAGGGCGTGCTCTTCTATGCTACACCTGATATGCTCTCGGGGCTGTGTGGTTGGGCATTCTACGACAACAATCACGATGACGCTGTAGTGACCCGATTTGGTTCGGGTTGCAGCACTGTGGTGTCGATGACAATCAACGAGAATGCTCGACAAGGACATAAATGCTTCTTGGGTTTGCTGGACCCCTCGGTGCGTCCTTGGGTTGGAGAGAACGAGCTGAGTTTCACTGTGCCTATGAGTCGTTTCACAGCGATGATGAAAACAATGCGTCTGTGTTTCCTCTTTGATGCTCCAGCCTGGCAGCGTTTGAAAACCAGAATGTGATATAATTAGTTATTGGCGTCTTATTTTACCTGAATCTAAGGTGCTGATAGTGTTGATTGTGATGTCGTGAGGCATCTCAGCGCGGGTGAGGCGTGGTCGTAGCCAGGTTTTTATAGAGTCGGTGGTTAGGGTTGAGTCGGGAGTGAGTTCTACTTTGGCATTCAGAATAGTCCCGAACTGTGGGTCGGATGCGGGAAAGACAATTGATGTCAATACCTCGTCGTGACTGTTAATGATTTTCTCAACATTTTCGGGATAGACGTTCTCGCCGCCGCAAACCACCATGTTGTCGCTCCGGCCACGATAAAAGTAGCAGCCTTCGTCATTGCGAAACACTAGGTCGCCTGTGTCTTGCCATTTATTTTTTAGGCTTATCATCGCCCATCCAGAACGCACCCATAATGCGCCAACGCCATGACTGTCAGCATTCTCAACCTTACATTCCACTCCGCGTATGGGACTACCTATGGGCACTTCCTCATTTCTTGACAGATCCTTGGGCGAGGCAATCATGAAGAAACCCGCCTCGGAGGTTCCGAATAGGTTATAAAGCACATTACCAAGATGCTTGTGAGTTATTTCAGCCCATTTCTTGTCGAGACGGTCACCGCCGCTGATGATGCACTTCACCGTTTTCATCAATGTGGGCGCGTCTTCAATTTGCCATAATCGTGCGAGCATAGCAGGTACTACAGGTACGACTTCAATCTTCTCCTCGGCAATGATTTTCAGGGCTTTATCGGCATCAAAATGACTCATTAGGCACACTTTCTTCCCCATTACCAATGACATGATAAGCGTAGCTAATCCGAAGCCATGATACACTGGCAGTGAAAGGAAAACGCTATTGTACTCGTCAAGGCGAAGCTGTTCGAGCAATGCATAGAACGGCGGCAAGAATTGGCCGACCGACATCTTTCTGGGCGCTTCTTTGCTCCGTCCGCAAGAACCGCCAGTGAATACCGATATCTCGCCGCCACGCTTGATGCGTGGCAGTTTCACGTCGAGGATTTGGGAATTGTCAGAGATTTCTCGGTATAAATCCTCACTCTCTCGCATTTCGCATGGAAGTTTGGTAGGGATGCGTTCTTCTTTCAGTTCAGCATCATAAATGAGCAGGTTGATGTTGTTGCGTTCGACCTGTTCTTTTAACTTGATAGGGGTGATGTCGGTATTCAGCAGTTTTACTCTAACCCCAAGTCGTGACAATGCTGGCAGCAGCAATGCCATTGATAAATGGTTGTGGCACAGTACTCCTACGCACATGCCTACTTTGAGGTTATAGTCACGATAAAGCAATCGGGCAAGGCGTTGGGCAAGGTCATAAATTTCTTTGAAATTGAGTCGCTTGTCTTTATAGACTAACGCGCAACGCTCGGGATAATATTTTGCCGAGAACCGCATCAGCGCCATCAGCGAGATTCCGTCATGGATGAAACTCCCGAGCAGTTTACAAATGCCTCCCGGAGTAATTATATGCAGTTTTACTAATTTTGAGAATATTGTCCTGTTCATAACCCTAGAGTGCCCACCAGGGCTTATAACGAAACTTGTTGCTCATTGCCAACTTCAATAGAATGCACGCAGCTTCATCGGCAGAAAAAGCTGGCAGGTTTTTATAGGTGTCATTCACATCCGACATGGGGGTGTGGACCAGCGGCATATAAGCTATCTGAACTTTCACTCCAAGTTTTTTGCGTTCTCGGCGGGCAGTGCGGCACCACACATTGGCGGCACATTTTGAGGCGTGATAGGCCGACCAGCCAGGAGCGAATGGATAACGGCTGCTCACCGAAGATGTATAGACAATGTGCCCATCCACTTCTCGTAGCGACGGTATCAAGGAGAGTGACAGCGCTACCATCGAGCGATAGTTCAAGTCCATAGTGCGGTCAAAATCGTGCATCCTGTCTAAGGAAGAATAGATGCTTCGCTTTATAGATTTCCCCGCATTGCAAAAGAGAAAAGACACGTGTGGCAGTTCCTTTTTTAGTGTTTCACACCAAGCATCGAGTTCCTCTCGTTGCCTAAGGTCGATGGCCTTGTAACGCGCCTCGCAGCCATTCTCCCTAACCTTATCGCATAAGAGCCTCAATTTCTCCTCGTTGCGGGCGATGAGAAACAAGTTGGCTTTAGCACCTATCAGCCTAAGTGTCAACGCTTCACCAATCCCTGAGGTTGCTCCAGTGATCACAACCAATTTGCCCGCAAAAATCTCAGCCAGCTTCTTGTCACTGACCGATTTCGCGGGATAAACGATATGTTTTAAGATGCTCTTTAACATGATTCTTTTTATCGTCGCTACAAAATTACAGAAAAACTTTTGATGAAAGCGAGTTTGAGCTCATTTTTTTCTATTAAGCATTTAGTGGCCATGGCCTCTTTCAATATATGTGACTATGTTTCAGACTCTCGCTGAAAATAGCACACTATTCAATAATACAAATGAAATAGTTATGTTATAATAGAAAAGCATATAAATAAACTACTGAAATCAATATATTTTTATAAATCTATTTCGGAAACTTTAAGCGAAATTAACAAAATAAATTCTTTTCTTCGCTAAATAATTTTGACCTTTGCGGTATATGGTTAAAAAAATATTATTGAAAAAATGATTACAAATTTTGAGACAAACAAAGTTTACATAGCCAAAGGTCTATGTTCGCCTTTATATTCTGATGCATCAAAGTATCTTGTCTCTCTTTTTGAAGAACTCAACATTGAATGGGAACATCTTAAGTTTACGCACTCACCATTTCATATATGGGCGCGTGACTATATGCCTGTACAGGTGACTAGAGACAAGTTTGTTAAGTTTCGTTATGAGCCAGATTACTTAGAGGATTCTCCCGAGTATAAGCCTGATTTAGATAGCCTTTTGAACTCACTTGACATAGATGTATATCATTCGCCAATTAATCTTGATGGTGGAAATGTCATCAGTTGTGGCAGTAATGTTATATTGACCGATAAAATATTCAAGGAAAATCCACTATATGGCCAAACCGCACTATTGGATGAACTGGCAGATTTGCTGGAGGCGGAACCAGTTCTGATACCTTGGGATAAATATGAAGATTATGGACATGCCGATGGCATGGTTAGATACATAGGAGAGGGTAGGGTTCTGCTAAACAATTATTGTGATTTTGACAAAGCATTAAGGAAGAAGCTCTTGGCTGCTTTGAGTCCTCATTTTGATGTTGAAGAGTTGCATTATGGTTGCTATTCTGACAACAGCTGGGCATATTGCAATTTCTTGAATGTTGGGAATCACATTTTCGTGCCAATGCTTAATGAGAAAACTGACTCAATGGCATTGGCTCAAATCGAGGCAGCATTTCCACATTGCAAATGTCATCAAGTATATGGTTGTGAGAAGATTGTCAAAGACGGAGGAGCATTGAATTGCTCGACGTGGAGTGTTTGGCTTGATTAACCGAATCTTATATTGCCAAATTTGAAAAAAAGTAAAAAACGACTCACATTTCTTTGATTTTCTTAGGTATGTAATTTAGATATAATTTACATTGACTTAAACAGGTTTCTTTGCTTTCCGCTCCCACTTGATAGACTTTTTTATAAAAGTTTATAACTGGATTACTTTTTTGTTTGTATTTGCAATTTGCATAGTCTTTGGCAATAATAAATCTCAGAGTTTCGACTCTGTATTTTTTGTCAACACTATCAGTTAGACCAATCCTCTCTGATGTAAAGACTGGGTATTTTTCATTGTTGTTCAGCTCATATTCAAAAGATAATGTTTCTGTTTCTAAGTCTTCAAAAGATAAACAAGTCCAATCTTTAATTGCTTGTAGTACTTTCATGGGGCCAATAAAAGTGTCGGATTGATTATTCTTTTTAATGATAACACTTCTTAAGAGCCAAGTGTAATATAAATTGTTTTCTTTGCTCCAAACAAAATCAATGCCAGCATGCCCCTTGTATTTGTCATTCTTGCCTTTACCAAAGCGGTGAATATAGAAATGATTAATATTATTCTGTTGTCGTTCATTTTGATGAACCGAGTTATCTTCATATTCTCCCTCCTTGAAATAATATACTTCTACCTCAAGTGGATAAATTTTCACATTCTTCACTATAAAAAAGATATTATTATATAGACGGTTGATGGTTTCTTTCTGAATGAGACCAATAAAGCCATCTTTCAAGCTGAGTTCCGATAATTCCAAATTGTTCATATTTGTCTGTAAATTAATTGGGGTTTTCACTTTCCGATGCAGAAGTGGGCGAATATTTCTCCTAAGATGTCGTCAGTGGAGATTTCGCCAGTTATTTCGCCTAGGTAGTGCATGCATTCGCGGATGTCTTGGCTGAGAAGGTCGCCGCTGAGGCCGGTGGAGAGGCCTTGCAGTGTGCGGTCGAGGGCTTCGCTGGCTCGCACGAGGGCGTGGTAGTGGCGTGCGTTGGTTACAATCACGGCGTTCTCGTCGGTGACTTGGGGTAGGGCAGCAGCAGTTATAATATCGTTCTTTAGCTGCTCGATACCAGTGCCTTCGCGAGCCGAAATCTCGGCAATATTTATATTCAGCTCTTTCAACTTGCTGATAACTGGCAGTGTGTCACCAGCATCAATCTTGTTTACAACTGCTATCACCGCCTTGTCAAGACAGTGCTCCTTGATTTGAGAATAGAACTCATCGATTTCGTCAACGGGCGCAGTGGCATCGACTACCCAAAGCACGATGCGCGCCTCGTCCATCTTTTTGAACGAGCGCTCGATACCCATGCTCTCTATCACATCGCTCGACTCGCGGATGCCAGCTGTGTCAATAAATCGCAGCAGAGTGCCCCCCATCACCACGGTGTCTTCAATCACGTCGCGGGTTGTGCCCTTGATGTCACTCACTAGTGCGCGGTCATCGCCGAGCAGGGTGTTGAGTAGGGTAGATTTGCCGGCATTTGTGGGACCGACAATAGCCACTGGCAGACCGTTCTTAATGGCGTTGCCAGCTTGATATGACTGTGCCAATGAGTCGATAACGAGCTTTATGTCGGTGGCAAGAGTGGTGAGTCGCTCACGGTCGGCAAAGGTGACATCTTCCTCGCTGAAGTCGAGTTCGAGTTCGATAAGCGACACGAACTGTAGCAGTTGCGAGCGCAGAGTGCTTAGCTGGCGGCTGAAAGCACCGCGCATCTGGTTCATCGCCACGTGATGTGAGGCTCGTGACTGTGACGCAATCACGTCGGCAATCGCCTCGGCCTGTGAGAGGTCCATCTTGCCGTTGGCAAAGGCGCGCTGGGTGAATTCCCCGCCTGTAGCGGCACGGCATCCTGCATCGATAAGGGTGCCGACAATCTGCTGCTGAATCCACATTGAGCCGTGGCAGGAGATTTCAACCACATCCTCGCCTGTGAACGAGTTGGGAGAGCGGAAGAGCGTGAGCACCGCTTCGTCAAGGATTTCGCCCTGCGAGTCGAGAATATGCCCAAGGTGCGCTGTGTGGCTTGCCATCTCAGCGATGGGTTTTCCCTGCCACCGTTGCTGCACTTTGCTGATAGCGTCGTCGCCGCTCACTCTTATCACCGCTATGCCTCCCATGCCGTGGGGAGTAGATACTGCGCAGATTGTGTCCATTAGCTAAAAAGTATAAAGGAATCAAAGGAGTTAAATAATATATCTTTTTTGATTCTGCATTCTGCATTTTGCATTCTGCATTGAATCACCATTGCTCAAAGTTGTAGGTGCTTTCTACGGCGCGTTCCACGTTGTCGGGGAGAGCGCTGAAGAAGTCATGGCCCGTGACGCGTTCCACATCATCGACCGAGCAGGCGTGGCGTTTCACACCACCGCCACCCTCGTAGTTGTCGTAGATAAAGCCGATGGCACGGTTGCGGTTTGGGTCAAGCACCACCTTGAAAAAACCACTGGGCACCACTATGTTGTTGTCTTTGCCGATGCGCTTGTTTGTGCCGTTGAAAATAGGTCCAGTAGCGACAATGATAGTGCCGTTGCTCTTTGCCCAAGAGTGGACTTTCAGCTCCAACTTGTTCCAACTGCCGCCGTTCAGATTATGGTCTTGCGGACAGATGTTCGTCATCAGGAAACAGTCGGTCATTGACTGTCGGCTCCAGCGCATATCATTGGCGGGAGCCATGTGTCCGCGGTCATAGCCGCTCTGCTTGTACTCCCACCACTCGGGGCATCCTGCCACCGACGCGTCGCGGTTGAACTTGTAATTGCGGCGCATCTCGGCGTTTGGGCCATCGGTAACATTCACCATGCTGGCGGTAAGCACGTAGCTTACGCAGTTTGGCACACGATAGGCAGGGTTGAAATTCACCGTCATGGCGTCGTATCGCTTTGTGGCGTTACGGTATTTCGAGTTGATTTTCACGTCGGTAAGGTTTCTTATGTTGCTTGACGTGTTGTCAACCCTATTTACTTTATCAACCCTTTCGATGCGAGTCTCGTTCTTGTTATTATGTTTCTTGCGCCTGGCGTTGACATCAATAGAGGCGCCTGCCACCACCATAATGGCGACTATAACACATAATGTTTTGCAAAAACTCATCTTCATAATGACATCATTTTTTAGTTAATCAATCATGTCGATAGCAAAAACGATGCCAAGTTATCGGTTCATCCATTGGTTGGGGTTGCAGGTCGATTCCAGTTTGTCTTCCATGTCATCGGGGAGGGCATTGAAGAAGTTCATGCCAGTGCGTTCTTCCACCTCATCCACGCTCACGGCGTAACTCTTGAGCGGCCCTCCGCAGGCGCGATTAGGGCAGATAAAGGCGATGGCTCTCATGGGGTTAGTCTTAGTCGCGAGCAACACCTTGAAGAACGCATCGGGGACGGCTATATCCATGTCTTGACCAATGCTTCTGGGATTCTTATCGACTATGGGGCCCGTGATTACAATCAATGCCTTGTCGCGTCGTGCCCATTCGCGCACTTTGACTTCGATATCGTTCCACATTCCGGCATTAAGCGCGTTGTCTTGCGGACAGATGTTGGTGAGATAGAACGTCTCGTTCATTGCCTGTTCGTCCCATTTCATGTCACCAGCCGGAGCCATGTGTCCTCGGTCATAGCCCGAATCTCGGTAGTCCCACCAATTGGGGCATCCAGCCACTTTGTTGTCGCGCACAAAGTCGCCTTCACGGTCACGCCTTCCTTTTGCCTCGCTGGCAGTAATCTCATAGACTACGCAGTTTGGGATATGCAGGTTTTTGTTGAAGTGGGCGGTATAGCCCTTGTACTTCACCACAGTGTTACTCAGACCACGGGGCATAACAATGCTCTCAAGGTTTGTCTCTTTGTTCTTATTATCTTGACTAGTAGCGCTTTGGTTCGTTGCTTGATCGGTGGAGGCTAGAGTCTGTGATTGCTCGGTAGCGGGAATGTCTTGCCCTTGGCTGTCTTCATTCTTGCTCAGGAAATAGACAATCACAGCCACTATAGCGATCCACGCCGCCCATTTAAGCCATTGTATAACTTGATTCTTCGTTGCCATAAGTGATTATTTTTTATGGTGCAAAATTAGTGCAAACCGAGAGAAAAACCAAATTTATTTGAGTTTTGCCGAGGTGCAGCCGAATTTATCCAACATTAGTGCAAGTTGAGAGCAGAACAAAATAATAATCGAAGTTTTTTATTTTTTATGCCGAGACGCCGCCTAATAAGAAAAATTAATCAAAAATACACCCATAATTCTTTGGACAAAAATGGCGGGTTGTTGAAAACTTATCAACAAGAGAAAAAAAAATACACATTATTATTGATAATTAAAATAATTATTTTTAATTTTGCGACACTTTATTACGACTACTAAACATTACAAAAACTCATACTACTAACTTTTTAAAACTCTTTGTTTATGAAGAAATTAATGACATTTTTAATGATGTCCATCCTCGCTATAGGCGTCGGGTGGGCAGGTACTGTGGTCTATACCTTTTCGACGAATGGTAGTATTTCTGAATTTCCAACTACCACGGATGAAGGTTTTACATTTTCATATGTAAGTGGTGGAACTGCGCCAGCATTCTATGATGGTCATGTTAGATTTTATCAATACAACGTAATAAAGATTGAGGGTAGCAAAACCATAACAAAAATGGTTTTCACGAAAACTCAAGGTGATTTCTCGTTGTGGTCAACTGATGTTGGTGATTGGGATAATGATGGCGAATGGACTGGTTCTGCTCAAACG
>JAFZUL010000029.1 GCA_017618355.1 Muribaculaceae bacterium | reverse complement strand
CGAGATGAGAAAACGAGGCATCAAATGCGCTCGCGACGACGAGTTCTTCAAGTGATATTTTCAACAACTTCGACAATAACTACAAAAACATTAATAAAAGAAATGAACAACTTGAGAAATTTATTCAAACTGATGATTGTCGTCATGGCATTAATCATCACAATGGGAGCTTGCAACAGTAATAAAGAACAGGGCAGTGACGCCAAGAAAGAGGCGCAGAAGAAAGCACAACCGCTCGACCCTGACGGAAAAATTATTATCAGATTCATCGACGAGGACACTGTAATCAAGAACTATAACCTCGCCAAAGACTTCCAGGAGATGGCTACAAGGCTCGAGAACGAGTACGATCAAGCAGGACGCCGATTAAGCGACCAAATCACCAACTTCGAGAACACCATGAAGCAGAAGTATCAGAACAACCAATATAACGAGACTTCTTACAATGCCGACATGCAGAAATTGCAGCAGTTGCAGCAAAATGCACAAAACGAGCTTGCAAAGCTGCAGGAAAGCAGCGCTAACCAGATGGAGCAGAGCCAAAAGCAGCTCAATGACTCTATCGATAACTTCCTTCAAGAATATGCAGTCAAGAATCACTATGATGTGATCTTGAAAAAAGGCGCCGGCTTCTACATGAACCCCAACCTTGACATCACCAACGAAGTTGTTGAACAGCTCAACAAGCGCTATACCAAGGTAGCACCTAAGAAATAATATTCCTACTTAAAACAATATAATAACCACTGCCCCACCATAGGCAGTGGTTATTTTTTTGATATTTTCTCGATTTCTTATTATCTTTGCACTCGCAACACATTATATAAATTATATGGGATTACTTGACGATCAGAAACGCAACAGCATAAGCACCATAGAGGAAGAGCGCGCAGTGCTCGTGGGACTTATCACACCTCAGCAAAATGAGGCTAAGGCCAAAGAATATCTCGACGAACTGGATTTCCTCGCCGAGACGGCTGGCGCCATCACTGTAAAGAAGTTCACGCAGAAGTGCGACGCTCCAAACCGCACCACATTCGTGGGAAAAGGCAAGCTCGAAGAAATAGCCACATACATCGAGAACAACGACATCAACTTAGCCATCTTTGACGATGACCTCAGCCCTAAGCAGGTATCAAACATCGAGAAGGAGCTTAAAGTCAAGGTGCTTGACCGCACAAGCCTCATCCTCGATATCTTCGCCAAGCGGGCACAGACAGCCAACGCCAAGATGCAGGTAGAGCTAGCGCAATACCAATACCTGCTGCCCAGACTCACGGGCATGTGGACCCACCTTGAGCGTCAGCGAGGAGGTATCGGTATGCGTGGTCCTGGTGAGGAGCAGATTGAGACCGACCGCCGCATCGTAAAGCAGAAAATCTCCCTGCTCAAGCAGAAACTTGAGAACTGGGACAAGCAGAAGACCATTCAGCGCAAAAACCGTGGCAAACTCACGCGGGTGGCGCTCGTGGGCTATACCAACGTGGGCAAGTCAACCATCATGAACGTGCTAAGCAAGAGCGACGTCTTTGCCGAGAACAAGCTCTTCGCCACCCTCGACACCACTGTGCGAAAAGTGGTCATAGACAACCTTCCGTTCCTTTTGACCGACACCGTTGGGTTCATCCGCAAGCTCCCCCATCATTTGGTGGAATCGTTCAAGACTACACTTGATGAGGTACGCGACAGCGACTTGCTTATTCATGTAGTCGATATTTCACACCCACAGTTTGAGGAGCAGATAGAAGTGGTAAATCGCACCCTGCAAGACGTGTGCGACGCTGGCGACAAGGAGATGATTATGGTATTCAACAAGATTGACCAGTTCTCCTACGTAGAGAAAGACGAGGACGACCTCACGCCACGACTGCGTGAGAACATTCCTCTTGAGGAGCTAGAAGAGACATGGATGTCGCGCATGGGTAACAACTGCGTCTTCATCAGTGCAAAAAAGCGCATCAACATCGACGCTCTAAAGCAACTACTCTACGACAAAGCCAAACTAATCCACACCCAGCGCTTCCCTTACAACGACTTCTTATTCCAGAAATATGACGACTTGGAAGGATAAGTAGTGAGTGAAAAGTATTTTCTAGAAACAACAAGGAGCCTCGCGCAATGCAAGGCTCCTTGATTTTTTATTGTCTCAGAACTTTATTTAATCTTGTTCTGGATGGTGCAAATAGAAACACGGTTCCACTCAGGCTCGCTGAACATCTCGCTGATGCCATTGCCCTCATATTGGATGCGGCTGCCTTTGATTTTATACTTGCTTGTGAGCAGGTCATAAACAGCCTTTGCACGGGCGTTAGCCAGGCGGATGTTGAGATCCTCTGGACCGTCCTTCGAAGCATAACCCTTGATGATGCAGGTTGCCTCTGGGTGGTTCTTCAGGAAGATTGCCACGCGCTCTACGTTAGGCATCTGAGCGGTGCTTACCACGCTCTTGCCAATCTCGAAGTAAACGTTGGTCTCAAGGTTCTCGATGCTGTTGTCGATAACGTTGGTCTGAGTTACAACCTTTGGCTCGCGCTTGTTGCACTCGTCAAGCTCTTGCTGCAGACGTGCTGCACGTGCGCGCTCGGCGTCAACATCGGCTCTTGCGCTGCTCAGCTGGCTGCGAAGGTCATTAACCTGAGCGTTGATAGCGTCGATGTCGGCCTGGGTGTATTGCATGGGGCACAATGTCATGTAGTGCGCACCATTGTGGTTCTTGAAGTGATAAGTGATACCAGCCTCAATCTCAACTGCGGCGGTGTTAGCGTTAAACACGTTGGTCTGCTGAGTAGCGCCACGGCCCATGTACCAAACTACGGCAGGCTTGAGCGACAGAGTCCAAGCTCTTGCCTCACCGATATTCCAGTTAAGATTCAAACCAGCCTTGGTGTAACAAGAGTTCTTATCAGCAAGATCATTCAACTCCTCATCAGGACCAAGAATCTCGCCAGTCTTGTAAGCGTGCCACCAACCGGCACCAGCTACTGCCTCAACATCAAGTGTGCGGGGCATACCACCATAACCAAGAAGCAGGTTCGACAGGTTCACTGTACCAAAAGCGCCTACCAGCTGGTGATCAATGATAGTCTTGCTGTGAGGTGCCCATACTGAGGTGTGCTCACCATAAGACTTTGTCCACGACGAAGTGTTAATCGACCACTCGCCTTCTACGCCAAGTCCCCATACTGGAGTGATCTGCTTGCGAAGCTCAAGACCACCAACGCCACGGGCTGCTTTCCAGAACGAATAGTGCTGGAATGGCGATACGATACCACCCTTCAAAGTAATCGAAATGTTGTCAAAGAATTTGCTACCTTCAACGGTAACCTGTGCCGATGCTGCGCTCAAGGTCATAGCAGCAACAGCAAGTAATAAAAACTTTTTCATACTACATTAAATTTTAAAACATATACTCTTAATTACATTGTTTTCCCGAAACAAAGTGCAAAAATAGCTATTAATTGTCACATAATGAAATTTTTGCCCACTTTTTATGCAAAAATATACTTTTTGCACTACTTTGTAAAGCCTTTTGTGATAATATTTGCAATATAAATAGACGTTTTTAAGAGAAGAATAACCATCTTGAATCACACCCAATGGTTAAATTAGGTTAATCAATTAAACTTTTTGCCGCCAAAACACATCTTATGTCAGAAAGTTTTTGTAATTTTGCAAGCTTAAACTCTACATTTCAGGTATGAGACAATTAAAAATCACAAAATCAATCACCAACCGCGAGAGTGCGTCGCTCGACAAGTACTTGCAGGAGATAGGCCGCAAGGACCTTATCACCGTAGATGAGGAAGTAGAACTTGCTCAGCGCATTAAGCAAGGCGACCAGGCGGCACTCGACAAATTGGTGAGCGCTAACCTGCGTTTCGTCGTTTCGGTGGCAAAGCAGTACCAGAACCAGGGATTGAGTCTGCCCGACTTGATCGATGAGGGTAATTTAGGCCTGATTAAGGCAGCCCAGAAATTTGACGAGACACGTGGTTTCAAGTTCATCTCTTACGCCGTTTGGTGGATTCGACAATCTATCCTTCAGGCTCTCGCCGAGCAGTCGCGCATTGTTAGGCTCCCTCTCAACCAGGTGGGCTCTATCAACAAGATCAGCAAGGCGCAGTCGAGGTTTGAGCAAGAGCACGAGCGCCGTCCTTCGGCTGCCGAGCTAGCCGAGCAACTCGATGTGCCCGTTGACAAGATTTCGGACGCGCTCAAGGTGAGCGGACGTCACGTGTCGGTTGACGCGCCATTCGTTGATGGCGAGGATAACAGCCTGCTCGACGTGCTTCCCAACGAGGACTCCCCTATGGCCGACCAGTCGTTGAACCAGGAGTCGCTCTCTAAGGAGGTGAACCGAGCACTCGACCAGCTCAACCCACGCGAGCGTGACATTTTGAAGATGTTCTTCGGCATAGGCTGCCAAGAAATGACGCTTGAGGAGATAGGTTCGAAATTCGACCTAACACGCGAGCGCGTAAGACAAATCAAGGAGAAGGCAATTCGCCGACTCAAAGGACAAAAGAGCAAACTGCTCAAGTCCTACCTGGGCTAATCACCCACCCCCCAACGGCTTACACCTAAGCCGTATTTCTCAAAAAAAGAAATTAGAACAAATAAAAGTTCAAGCAAGTTAAAGGGAGCGAGATTTTCATCCGCTCCCATTTTTTTGCGCCACCTCAACAAGTGGCACCAACACAAAAATATGCCCCATTGCGGGGCATATTTTTGTCATGAAATGCCGAGTAGGCCCTAAATCACCACTGCAGTGCCACTAGTGGCAACCATAAGCATAGAGCCTGAGCCACCAATTGTCTCATAATCAATATCGATGCCTACTATGGCATTAGCACCCATAGCGGCTGCGCGTTCCATCATTTCCTGAATCGAGGAGTCTTTAGCCTGACGCAGCACTTTCTCATAGCTTGCCGATCGTCCGCCCACGATATCGCGGATGCCTGCCATGAAATCTTTAAATACGTTTGCACCAATAATAGTCTCACCGGTCACCACGCCCAAGTACTGGCGTACAGGATAACCTTCAATCTGAGGGGTTGTTGAAAGTATCATATCTTTAAAAAATTAATAATGTTTCTTCATAATAAAACAAAAACCGTGCCAACTTTTCTTCGATCAATAATTGTACGTTATGTTCACTTTGAATCCAAATAAAAACTCGCAACCACTTTTAGCAGCTGCGAGCTAATTTTTTGAGACTCTTTTCCCCTATTTCTTGGCTTTCTTGATAGTATCAATGATATAAACAAGGTCGTCATCAGTGACCATTGGGCCGCTAGGGAGACACAAGCCTTTCTTGAATAATTCCTCACTCACACCATTTACGTATGCAGGTGCATCTTTGTAAACAGGCTGCATGTGCATGGGTTTCCATAGAGGACGAGATTCAATGTTTGCTGCATCTAGAATCAAGCGCAGTTGGTCGTAGTCCATGCCAAACTTATCAGGATCAACAGTAATTGTGTTTAGCCAGTAATTTGGCTCCATATAGTCCTCGGGAGCTACGTGCAGGTCGATGCCGTCAATATCAGCAAATGCTTTTTGATATACATCTTTTACGTGGACATGATGAGCAATGTGGTCATTTGCGATTGTCATCTGACCGCGACCGATACCGGCGCAAATGTTTGACATACGATAGTTGTAGCCGATGTGCTCATGCTGATAATATGGTAGTGGCTCACGGGCTTGAGTGGCGTAAAACAAGATGCGCTTGGCGGCTTCCTCGTCAGGGCAAATCAAAGCGCCACCACCACTGGTTGTAATCATCTTATTGCCGTTAAACGACATCACACCATAATCACCGAATGTACCAACAACCTGGCCACGATAGCGAGAACCGAAACCTTCGGCAGCATCCTCAAGAACTGGAATCTCATAGTGATTGGCAATCTCCATTATCTCATCAACATAAGCAGGCATTCCATAGAGATAAACAGGGATGATTGCTTTCGGTTTCTTGCCCTTTGCAATGCGGTCCTTAATGGCATCCTCAAGCAAGTTCGGGTCCATGTTCCATGTACCAGATTCACTATCGACGAATACAGGCGTAGCGCCTTGATAAACCACAGGATTAGCGCTAGCAGCAAAGGTAAACGACTGACAAATCACCTCGTCGCCAGCCTCAACACCAAGCGCCACAAGCGCCAAATGAATCGCGGCCGTACCAGCACTCAATGCGATTACACGCTTTCCAGGCGTGCCTCCTTTATCTGTTTTGTTAACAAACTCTTCAAGGTCTTTTTCAAAGCCATTAACATTCGGTCCCAGAGGCACCACCCAATTAGAGTCAAATGCCTCTTTTATGAACTTCATTTCCTCCCCAGCCTCACTCATATGAGCAAGACAAAGCCAAATCTTTTTATTATTATCTTTAATCATTATAGTAAATTTTATATTCTAATAAAAAAAATTTCTTTGTTTTTTGATTCAACCATTATCTCATACTAATTGGCATAAAAACCAGTTCATAGAACAATATTAATTTGATATATTTAATGTGAACCAGGTTTATACTTCAAATGACTTCCGTCATTAATTAGCTGTAGAACAAGCATATACTTTTCTAGAAAAATTATCTAGTGGTTTTGATTGCCAATACAAAAGTCATAGTAAGGCATACCGGCACACTTTAACCAAAGAATCACCGCATCAGAATATGACGTATTAATGCTGATAGCGTTACATTCTGCTTTACCGTATGCATATGGTATCTAGAGTTCGATGTCTGTGCTTCATGGAAAGAATATCATGGAAGCTCGCAAATGTGACCAAGAAATGGTACCATACTTTAATCCATAAGACTCTTTATTTATTGTAATTTTTTGGAGCATCACCAAAACTAATATACGAAACTGGTGCGTGTTGCTCTCTTTGGTCTTCAGGTGGCAATTTCATATAATCTCCATACCAGAACTTCATACAAGCATCATAATCCTTTGTGCCCATCAACTTGTACCCTTCAAACTCAAACTCGGCTCGTTCAGTAAACCATTGTTTTGGAATACCATAACGATCTTTTAATGGATGCTTATAGTAAAGCTTTCCAATTGCCGTAAAACACAAAATTCTAACCTTATTCGGTGCTTTGTTTTTACTTTTCTTAATATAAAAATCCAACCACTTATAAACCCTCTCCACAGAAATTTTTGACAATAATGACCACCATAGTTTCATGAACCCATGACTATTCTCTTTTCCAACCTCAGACCATAATATTTTCCGGCAGCAATAGCAATAGAAATCTTGTATCATCTGTCCCAATGTTGATTGGGGGACATCATCATACGGAAAAACATCCACGTTTATTCCTGTCTTATTCTTCATATGTTCCTGACCAACACGAACATACTCTGTACCGGTTCTTCGCAGTTTTCCATAACCCCACCTATATCCTGGGTCTGTAGTATGATCTTGAAAAAAACAAATATCTGGATTCAGGTCACCCATGACAGTTTTGAAACGCTCATAATCTTCTCTCAACATCATAATGTCCGCATCATCGTCCCAAGGTATATATCCTTTGTGCCTAACGGCTCCTAATAATGTCCCTGAGGATATAACGTAATCAAGATTAT
>JAFZUL010000028.1 GCA_017618355.1 Muribaculaceae bacterium | reverse complement strand
TGACACCATCACCGAACTCGCCCTGAACCATCAGACTCTGTTTGAGGACTTCCTCAACTACACTCTGCTGGGCTCACAGAACTATGACAACCATGGAGGTTTCTTCGGTTCAATCACTGAGACAGAGAACGGCCTGGTAATATGCGACAAGGACGTGGCAGGGCGCAACGGCACGCTGACGCTAGCCATCTATTTAGGCATGGGAGCAGCCGAGAGGAGAATCTTCAAGACCTTCAAACTCCGAAACTACGAGGCTTCGCTCGGCTCGTTTGAGTTCTTCGAGGCTAACGGCAAGCTGATGATGAGAAACAAGACAGGTGACATCATCTGGGGAATGAGTGTGTACAAACTGTCTGGTGTGCTCGGCACGATTGTAGAGTACGCTGATGAGGCGCATGTCCTTTACTCCTCGGAGAATGCCACCTATAACTGGAATCAGCCCAAGACTGGAGACAGGCTCGTGCTGAACTCGCCACATCCTATAGTGAACATCGTTGTCACTCTCACAGATGAGTACTATGTTGACCAGACCGTCAGTTTTGACGGCCAGTATGACTTGGTGTCATTGGAGTTCCTGCTTTTCAAGGACAGCAGCGCAAGCGGCGGATATCAGCCTGTCCTTGTGGTCAATGGTGTGCCACAGACTCTGAACGTGAGCTATCACTACACCCACGGCGGCATGTAATGTTTAACCCTTAAATCACAGATGATATGAGTAACGTAATCAACATGAAGCGCATGACAGCGGACGAGAGCCACTGGTACGTGGATCTCTCGCTGGAGCCTGCAAAGATGCAGTTCAGAAAGACCGTCTTTCTGACTAACCCTGCCGACGCACGCCGTTGGAGTTACGTCGATGACGACACCAAGGCGATGTATGAGAAGAAGGCGAAGGAAAGCAAGCCCAAATCGAAGAAGAAAACCTATAAGAAGTGAAGACTATGGACAGCAAGAAAGTAGTAATCCTGGGCACCGCCCATGGGGTGAACACGCCAGGCAAGTGTTCGCCCGACAAGAAGTTTCGTGAGTATAAATTCAGCCGTGAGGTGATTGCCGCACTCAAACCCAAGCTTGAGGCGCTTGGTTTGACGGTCTATATCGATATCACCAAGGATGAAGTGCCACGTCCGCCTGTGGCGGAACTGTCGCAGCGGTGCAGGATTGTGAACAACATCTGCTCCAAACACGGCACCAAGAACTGCGTGTATGTGAGCATCCATGTGAACGCAGCAGGTTCGGGTGGAGTGTGGCGCACCGCACGCGGCTTCGCCGTGTATGTGGCACGCCAATGCTCGGAAGCGAGCAGGCGTCTCGCCAAGTCACTCTGTGACACGGCAATCGCCATGGAACTGAAAGGCAATCGCTCCATCCCGAAGGAGCATTACTGGCAGGCGAACTTCTACGTCATCAAGAACACGCGTTGCCCTGCGGTTCTCACCGAGAACCTGTTCCAGGACAACCACGAGGATGTGGAGCTGCTGATGTCGGCAGAGGGCAAAGCGAAGATTGTGGAACTGCATCTGAAATGCATCAAAGCCTACTGTGGTGTATGAAGAATGTGCTCTTGACGCTCGCCGTTCTCGCGATGCTCGTCGGCTGCCGCTCGCAGAAGAAAGTGGTGAAGACAGAACTCGCCACTGCTGACACCTGCTCGGTGAGCAGCGCATCCACCATGGCCACAGAGAGGCTAAGGTGGATGGACAGCCTGACTCTCGACCTTGACAGTTTCGAGATTGAATGGCGCATGGCACCGGATCATTTTGCTGACATCGGCAAAATGATGAGTGACACGGCAATGGTCGCATCACGCTCGTCGGCGGCTGCTGTGACAGACGGTTTTGCCCAGTTCACAGCGCAACCTCGCACAAGCTCGGTTGTGCTGCGGGCAAAACACGCTTCGGTAGGTAAGGTCGGCAGACTTGAGCGCAACTCTGCGAGTTGCTCTCAGCAAGCCGACAGTGTGGAGCACCACCGCACATCCACTGCCGGCGAGCAGACGGAGAATGCGAAGACTACCATAGCCGAACCAATCGAGATGACATGGGTGCCATGGGCCATTGTAGGCGTGGCAGTGGCGATGTTCATCTTCGTGATTTGGCGAATGGAGAAAGAAGATGAGAATAATTAGAGATAATCTTTTTTTTGATAAAATCGGCTGCGCCTCGGCACTGTTTAAGCGAGCTTAACGATGCACTCGGCTTGCACGATTTTTCATGAAGTGAATCAGGGAAGGCTGGACCGGGAGGTTCGGTCTTTCTGCATAAAAAAACCTGCGCCTACGTCTCTCGACGCAAACGCAGACAACTAAAAAGGAATGTATTAATTACGATGGTTATCTTTTTATACTGCAAAGATAGTGAAAATTTATGTATTTGCAAAACGCTTTGGTTCAAATTGGTCCAAATTAACCTGAATGGACAGCATTGGCACCGCCGTTATTGATGTTAGCGGTTACAAGTATGGTGGAACACTAACCGCCAACTTGACTGATAGAATTGCAGTACCGATGAATTTCTGAAACATATTTTTACTTTGCAAAGTTAGCACATCGCCCACTGCGCAAGGACAAGCCCTGCGGGTTTTGCTGAGAAATCTCCACACCTGCGGGTAGTATTTCTCGGCAAAATTCTTGCGCTCCTCGTGGGCTTGCATGTGCACTTTATCGCACGTAAAAATTATGTTTCACTTCATAAATTCATCTATCATGGTACAGCAATTCTTCAACATCAGTCAAGATCAGGCCAACAGTGATCCAAACAACATCTATGTCAACATCAATAACGGCTCAGCTGAGATATGGCTTGAGAATCAGCCCGTATGCACTACCAACTGCAAAGACGCTCTCGAGCATATCGTTCAGCTTCTTGCAGTCAAGTTTGACGCTAATCTGACCAACAAGTCGGAGATGATTTACGACACAGTGATGAGCTGGTGATTTCTCATCAATCCTTCCAGTCGGAAGGATTGATTGGAACCGCAGGAAGTGAGACATATAGGCAGATAGAAACCGAAAAATGAGCAAATATTTGGTTTTTAATGAAAAATCCTTTTACTTTGCGAAGTTGAACGAAATGGTAAATTTGTTTATTCCTTCAGTTATGAATAAGATTTTCATATATTTAATTGTCATATTGTCGTTTCTCAGTATTTCACTTTCGATTAACGCATTTGCTGCAAATACTGATTGTAGGTTTGGATGTGAAGTTTTAGATGTTGATACCGTTGTTCAAACTGAACCCAAAAAAATGATTTGTACTACAACAATAACGGAGCCTATTAAACATCCACTATGGGTTGTGGATGGAAAAAGCTATGGAAATTTAGAGCTTGATTCAGTCATGCTTTCTGCTCAAAGCGCAGAAGAATTAATTCCAATTGTATTGAATTCTATTGGTATTTCGATAAGTGCAGAAGAGATTAAAGACTATACAATATTACCACCAAATTACGGATCTGCTGTATATGGTGTACGTGGCTCTGCTGGAGCAATAGTCATCACAACCAAAAAGAAAATAAAAGGAAATAATAAGTAGTGATCATCGGCACGCCGAAACGCCCACAAAACCCACCCCTCACAGCGACAAGTCGCTTCCCTCAAAACACCGTGCAATGGGCACACAGGATGCTTACTCAATAGTGCTGGCGTCGCCCTGCCTCCGCCGTCGGTTACGCTGTCGTGAAAGTGCTGCCCATGACCTGCCGCAACTCCGCTACGCTTCGTTTGCGTCAGTCATCGTGGCGTGTCGCTGATACCTCGTGGAGGGGACGCTCCGAACTCGCACGGCTGAATCCTACGCTAACGCAGGTTCTGCTCCCTTAACGTGACGAGACCCGAGTTTGCTGCGCCAACTGCGGGACTCGCACACGGTCGCTACACTTGCTGCCGCTACGGCTTCCTCCTCTGCTTCCTTCCAAGCTTGTCACAGCGTGGCACAATCGCTGCGCAGGTGTTGACCTGTTGCCATAACGACACCCGAGCTTCCTGCGTCAGCGTCGGGTATCGCCATGGCGGTCACCACTTGCTTACAGCTTAACTACGTTATGTGCTACTGCGTGCCACCGCACCACGAGGGCGACACTCTAAGCACACTCACTCCTTGAGCTCCACTGACGGACGCTGCGCTCTACAGCACGGCAGTCGCCATCACACACAAGCATCCACTACTTTGCCCATTGCACGGCAGAGAAGTGTTCGCTGCGCTCACGGTTTGGTAGAGCCTGACGGCGAGCAGTGCACGATGGTCGGTTAGGTCTTCGACATGGTGTCGGGAGTGCCGGATGTGCCAAAGGCTGACGGAGTGAGCTGATGGAAGCCACGGCTGAGCCACACGCATCCGGGACATGGCGGCACTCTCGCTACGGCCAACGCTTACAGAGGTCTTAAAAGTGCTGACCCCTTGCCATGGCGCAACTCTCCACTACGTTGCGAGATGCGCCACCCAGGGGCACGTGTCGCTCTTTCCTCATGGCTGGGACGCTCCGAGTTCGCACGGCAGAGAAGACTACGCTAAAGCCGTGGGGCTCCCTTTCCGTGCGGAGACCAAAGCTTCCTGCGTCAGCGTTTGGTCTCGCACCCGGTCGCTTCACTTGCTCCGCTACGTCTCACCGCCTTACCTCACTCCAAGCTTGACACGCTGTGGCACAATCGCTGCGCAGGTGGGGCGACCTTTCCATACCGACACCCGAGCTTCCTGCGTCAGCGTCGGGTATCGGCATGGGTCGCCTCACTTGCTACGCTTGGCTGAAGCCATGTGTCACAGCATGCCACCCATCCACGAGGGCGACACTCAACGCACACTCAAGCCCTCCACGCTTATGTACCTACGCTCTCGTTATGCCATCGTCCCCGATGCTCGAAGGTGGCTCTAATCATCATGACGGCAGCAATGGCATTGAGTTATATATAAATGATATATTGTTGTTGATAGATGTGTTCAATGATGATATGACAGTGGTGGGAGATGGGATGCCGTTGTGCCTTCACGAATGAGCCGTATATATAAAAATCTCGCCACCCGTCTCACGACGCGTGACGCAGACAACTAAAAAGGAATGTATTATGATGCAAAGGTAGTAAAATGTTGTGAAATAGCAAAATAGAAGAAGCATTTTTATCTACCAACAGTCACTCCGTCTCAATTATCGGCACTCCACGTCACCCGAATCACCGCCCATCGTGCACATCGGCGTTAGATGCGGATGAAGAATAGAATCGCCTACACTTGTTACTGATGCCGAAATCAAGTCAAACGAGTTTGACACGATTTCTGTCTGAAAGCGGTGCTGACACGCGTGAGCGAAACCGACTCCTGCGTCGCGGTTCTCTCACGCACGTCAGCGATTTTACCGCACAATCGCCTTGCTCGCCTTGCACATTCCGCAAACGGAAAACAAGGTTTTGAGGAGTCGCTCCGTAGGGCGGTCGGGGGGTCTTCCCAGACAGGGCGGGGGCTTGCCCCCGTAGCCCCCAAACGGCTGCTTCACAGCCTTGTAACATCCGCAAAAGCGGAAGATTGAGACAAACCGTGAACGACGGTTCGACGCTCACGGATGAGGTCACTTTGTGACCTGGAACACATCGAACCTGCTCCGGCTCGATGTCTTTTATCAGCTATAGCTGTTTCAGTATCTTTGTCTACAACAAATCTGATATCAACATGAGTAACATCAACACACAAGCAACAGTTAACCTGACCATCAACGGTCAGCAACCTATACAGGTTCTGCAGCAACTGCGGCAGAACGCACTCCAGCTGGAGTCAGCAATCGCACGCGCTGCTGCAGCAGGAAACAGAACGGACTTGCGCCGTCTGCGCAAGGAACTCACGGACACACGTAGGCAGATCCGTGAGATTGAGTCATCAACTATGCAGGTGGAGAGCGTGATGCGCAGACTGAACCGAGCAACTCCGAACGAGCTGAACCGTGCCCTGCAGACGCTACAGCGTCAGCTGAACTACCTGGAGCGAGGCTCGGCGGCTTGGAACGCCCACGTTGCGAAGATACGGCAGGTGAAAGGCGAGATAGCACGCCTGAACGCTGAGCTGCGTGCGCAGGAAGGATTCTGGAAACGCTTCACCCGAACTATGAACGACTGGCAGTCATCAATCTTCATGACGGCAGCCCTGCTGTCGGGAGTGGTGATGGCGGGCAGACGCGCCGTGAACTCCTTCGCAGAGATGGAGGAGCAGATGGCTAACACACGCAAATACACCCAGATGGCGAAAGAAGAGGTGGAAAAACTCAACCAGGCCTTCAAGGATATGGACACACGTACCGGTCGTGACAAGCTGAACGAGTTCGCGCAGGAGGCTGGTCGACTAGGCAAGAACACTATGGAGGATGTTCAAGGCTACGTGGAGGCTGCTGACATCCTCTCGGTGGCACTGGTTGACCTTGGCGAAGGTGCCACGCAGACCATCGCCAAAATCTCCAACATCTTCGGTGTGGAGCAGCTTTTAGGAACAAAGGAAGCTATGCTCTCTGTAGGTTCTACGGTGAACGTGCTCTCGCAGAACTGTACCGCATCAAAGCCGTACCTGGTTGAGTTCGCCCAGCGTCTCGCTGGTGTGGGAGCTCAGGCGCACATGACTATCCCCGAGATCCTGGCATTCGGTGCCACTCTTGACGCTAACGGTCAGAAGGTGGAGATGGCGGCTTCGGCACTGTCTCGTACCATCATGAAACTCTTCCAATCACCAAAGGAGATTGCTGAGACAGTAGGTCTTGACGTGGAGCAGTTTGTCAATACTCTGAATGAGTCCACCAACGAGGGCTTGTTGATGTTCCTCGAACGTCTGCACCAAATCGGTGACAAGGACGCACTGGCGGCTCTCTCTCCACTGTTCAAAGACCTGGGCATGGATGGCATCCGTATGGCGCAGGTGCTTTCTGTCCTCTCTGGCAAACTGGAGATGGTTCGCTGGGAGCAGCAGGAGGCTAACAAGGCGTTTGATGAAGCAACATCTGCCACTCGTGAGTACAATATCTTCAACAACACGGCGCAGGCAGGCATCGAGAAGGCAAAGAAGCGCATCCATGAGCTTGCCGTGGAACTCGGCGAGAAACTGCTGCCTGTCTACAAGCACCTGATGACGAGCGGCAGCGCCATGCTGAGGCTCCTCAATATGATTGCTGATTTTATCATCACCTACAGAAGCGCCATCATGACGGCTGTGGCAGCATGGGTATCATACACTCTTGCAGTAAACGCCTCTAATATAGCGTTCAAGGCGCACTACTACTGGCTGACCATCACGCAGGGAGCGATGAGGCTGCTGTCTACAGTGACGCTGGCGCTGAAGATTGCGTTCTTTGCCGTGACAGGACAGATTGAGAGGGCAAAGGCTGCATATACAGCATTCCATATGCTCACGAAATCAACTCCGTGGGGCATAATACTGGCTGCTGTCACCGCTGTAGGTGTGGCTATCTACAATATGGCCACGCAGACAAAGGAGCTCACGAAGTCGGAGCAGGAACTGAAGCAGATGAACGAGGAGCTGGCTGAGACTAGAAAGCGATATCAGGAACGCCTTGACGTGGAGAAGAGGCGCATCAATGACCTGGTTTCTGTGGCACGCGATGACAAGGCTTCGATGGAGCAGCGAAAGAAAGCCATCGACACGCTGAACCGCATCATCCCTAACTACTGCGCCAAACTGGATGCAGAGACGGGAAAATACCACGAGAACAAGAAGGCTCTCGATGACTATCTCGTATCGCTGGAGCGCAAGATACGCCTAGAGTCTAACCGTGCGGAATATGAACGGCTGATCAAGGAGGATGAGAGACTGTCACGAGAGATTGCGACAGCACAGGAGTATGACATAGCTAGGGTTCAAGGCGCAGTGGACACTCACAGCGGTAGTGGACGCTACGAGATGAAAGAGGCTGTGGCGCACGCCTACGGCGCAAGCATGACCGCCAACGGCCAAATTACCGGAGTGCCCGACTCGAAGCAAGTCAAACAGCTGAAGGGGCAGCGTGCAGCAGTGAGGGCACAGATTGACCGTCTGGTGAGATACGCTGGAAAGGAGAACCTTATCAGCACTGAGTCAACTTCCGTGACTGAGCCGGTGATTGTTGATCCTTCATACACTCCTGGAGGTGGAGGAAACGGCGGGAGCGGTGAAAACGGAAGAAACCACAGCAGCCGCAGCCACAGCAGCCGAAGTCACAGCGGAAGCAGCGGGTCACAGAAGAAGGAGGACAAGTTCGCTGCCGAGAAGTCATGGCGTGAGCGTGAGGAGGCGCTGGCAAGGATTGACTATGCCATCGGCGAGGACAACTACGAGGAGCACACACAGCGAATGCTGAAAATCGAGGAGGAGTTCTACCGCAAGCAGCTCGCTCACACCGACCTTGAAGGTAACGAGCGTGTAGTGATAGAGGCGCATCTGTATGAGACGCTGAAGAAGCAGCTAGACGAGGCCAACAAGCAGTCCATCGAGGAGGAGAAGCGTGCCTACGCCATCCGCAAGGCTGAGCTTCAGCAGTCGTACCTCGACAACAAGATATCCACAGAGACATACAACGAGGAGATGACACGGATTGAGCTGGAGCATCTGAAGAACATACAGGACATCTACCGTGACCAGGCGCTGGCACCGATAACAGAGTGGCAGGAGACGAAGGACAAAGCGGAGCAGATGATGCTCGAGAACTACAACGGCAATGTGGACCTGTTCAACAGACCAGTCATTGACGCATACGCGCTGACACAGGCTGGATGGTCCGGCAATCCTGAGAAGGAGGGCGAAGCGGTGGCCACTGTATATTCCTCGCAGTACGGCATCAAGGACAGTGAGGGGAATGTGCGGGAGATACTGGTGACTCCAATCCTTCCTGACGGCTCGGTACTTACAGAGAAAGAACTGAAGGACTATGTGTATAACACTCTGCAAGGCGCGGAGGACATCCTCGCCGCCGATGACAAAGGTCTTGTGATATCTGTTGATGTGTCTGCCGACGGCAAGGCCGGAGAGGAGCTTCACCTGCTGCAGGAGGCATATTACATGGCGAAACCCGAGGTGGACAGTAAGGCGTGGAACGACTTCCTCAATGCCGAGGCCGCATACCAGGACAGGCTGATACAGGAGCAGCTGAAGAAGCAGCACGAAGCGGAGGAGGAACTGCAGAAACACCAGGCTGAGCTGAAGAAGATCAAGGATGAGTATTTCGGTAACAACGCCGTGGAGGACAAGCAGGAGTTCGACAAGGCGATGGCGCTGCTTGACGAACAATATAAGGCAGAGCTGGAGATGGTGGGCGACAACGCCAAGGAGAAACTACGCATCGAGGAGGCATACGAGAAAGCGAAGCTCGCCTTGAAAAAGAAGTACCACCAGCTCAATGAGGAGGACAACCTCAACTTTATGCAGAAGTTCAACAAGGACGCTCAGGAGTGGCTGGAGTCGGACGTGGGCAAGGCAGTCACCAAATCCATCGACGCTGTGTCATCGGGAATGTCCTCGCTGTTCTCGCAGCTTCGCTCGCTGATGCAGGCAGAGATGGAGATGGAGGTGGCCGCTGTGGAGAAGAAGTATGACCGAGAGATTGAGGCGGCGCAGGGCAATGCCTACATGACGAAGCAGCTGGAGAAGAAGAAGCAGCAGGAGGTGAAAAAGATAAAGGACGAGGCGAACCGAAAGATGTACGCCATGGAGGTGATGCAGGCGCTGGCGCAGACCGCCACGGCTGCCATCAACGCCTATTCATCGGCGGCAGCCATTCCTTTAGTGGGCTATATCATCGCCCCTGTAGCGGCGGCGATGGCACTTGCGGCTGGTATGGTGCAAGTGGCAGCAATCAAGAAGCAACAGCAGCAGTCGGCTTCTGAAGGATATGCAAAGGGTGGCTTCACCAAGCCTGGTGCAGTGGACGAGGTGGCTGGAGTGGTGCACGCAGGGGAATGGGTGGCTTCACAGAAACTGCTTGCCTCGCCTGTGGCGCGCCCGTTAATTGAGGCTTTAGATTATGCTCAACGGACAAACACTATCGGCTCTCTGCGTGGCAGTGACGTGTCACGTTCGATAACTGCACCGCAAGTGCTTGCCCAATCGCAACCGCAGGTGATAATACAAGAGAACGCTGAACTGAGAGAAACAATCAAGCGACTGAACGAGAGACTGGATGAGCCGTTTGTTACCGTGAACACAGTGACTGGTGATCTCGGTATCAAACAGGCACAGGACAGTTACCAACGATTGATGAATAATAAATCACCAAAAAATAAGCGTAAGTGAAGAAATATTCATTACCTTTGTAGTAGACAATCTCTTTTGATTAGTATTTATGACTATGACAAACATGTTTAATCAACGAACAATAGAAGCTTTAGCATATTATGTTTATGCTTTAGTTGATCCAAGGGACAATCGTATTTTCTATATTGGTAAAGGTAAAGGAAATAGGGCTTTTCAACATATGAAGGACTCCCTTAATGAAAAAGACCAAAGTCTGAAACTTGATATAATTAGAAGCATTATAAAAGAAGGAAAACAAGTCAATCTCTATATTTTGCGGCACAATTTAACTGAAGAAACAGCCTTTATTGTGGAATCAACGCTTATCGACTTGTTGACCTATGATAAGTTTAATAAAACAAATCTTTTGGCAAATATTGTTGCTGGGCATCATCAATGGGATGAAGGAATAAAAAATGTTGATGAAATCAATGCTATATATAATTGTCAGAATATAGAGATAAAAGATGACGAAACACTACTTTTAGTCAGTCTAAATAAGAGTTTTGATCAAGCAAAAGCTAATGGTGTGTATAGAAGAGTGGATATTTATGAATCAACTCGTAAATATTGGCGGATTGGCAAGGATAAGCCTCAAGAGATAAAATACGTACTAGGAGTGTATAAAGGGATTGTTCGTAGTGTTATTAAGGTTGAATCATGGGAATGGACTGAGAATGCAGAAGACGGCACAAGATTTAAGTGCGAAAGATGCATCTTTGAGGGTAGACTTATAGATGATTCTCCATATCTTAACAAAGACGTTTCTGATTATCCTTTTGGAAGTAGAGGGTCAATAAGGTATATAAGAAAATGATATGTAATTTGAATATATAAGTATCGTCTTTTGTTACATATAGTGATTGGTTTACCTTTGTGTAAATCAATCACTATCTTATGATACTTACAATTAACGGACAACAGGTTGCTCTGAAGAAAGGTGCATCGATAGAATATGTTTCGGAGAACCGCATATTCACAGATGCTGATGACTACAGCATGGAGATTGAACTTCCGCTGGCGGGATGCTCACAGAACCTCGCAGTTTTCGGAATGCTTACACGTAAGGACGTGGATGCTGAAACAATCTTCTATGACGCAGTGCTGCAGGACACGAACTTCTACAAACGAGGAGCTGTGGTGATAACTGAGATTACTCACGAATATGTGAAGGTGCAGTTTCTCGAGAAAAGATCTTATCAGAACTTCTTCCCACGATTCGATGAGAAGTATATCAATCAGCTTGACCTCGGTGAGTGGCCAGCTCTGACTCCATCGAACACAACTCCGCAGCAGATGTGGTCACGATGGCAGGACTACACGGCGTTGCCATGGGTGAACAACTCAACAGGTGTTCTGCAGAACTGCGTAAAGTGGAACAGCTCACAGAATCGATATGAATGGAAAACCGATGGAGACAACAACGATGACTTGGACTATTCAAAAGGTTTCTCGTTCCAGCCGAACCTGCTGTGGCTGACCAAAAAGATATGTGACGCTCTTGGCTATACATACGACTTCTCAAAGTGGGAGAACAGTATATACAAGTACCTTATTGTAATGAATACAACTCCGTATGTGTGGAGTGCAAGAACATGGTCGCAGGCTCTGCCGCATTGGACGATTAACGAGTTCTTTATGGAACTGGAGAATCTGCTTCTTTATGAGTTTGACATCGACCATAAGAAAGGTCATATCAGCTGTTCCAAGACGCAGGAAAATGTGGAGTCGGCAGGGGATGTTCTTATAGAGCAGGTAGTGGATGAATTCTCAGTGGAAGTAGACACGGAGGATGAGGACGATTACAAGGCTGTGCTGAACCGCGGATTTGCAAAGGGAGGGCACCGCTTAGACAACTTCTATTCCTGTGAGTGGTATATCCACAAACTCACCAATCCTGATGGCACGGTGAGACGCACAGAATACGAGACGCTGGAACAACTGCTCGCACACAGACTGAAACAAGACTGCATAAGTGACGTCTCAGGTGGTCAAGGATATTATTATCACGGCGGGAAATGGGGCTTACACTATGCACGGGATGTGGACACATACTTCGTGGTGGAAGTGATGGAGAGAGTCGAGTACCGCACGAAGGAAGGAATAGTGTTCGAGACATGGGGCAATGTTTGCCGACTGGTGCCAGTGAACCGCTTCGGGAATCTCATCCTTGACGAGGAGAACCGTGACAACATCGAGGAACTGCGAATTGTGCCGGTGTGCATCGATGCGACAGATAGAGATAAAGGACCAATAGCATTCCTGGAGTGTGGAGACTTCGGAAATGACTCTGACACGGGCCCATACCACCACTCGCATAATTCAAACAATCCATTCCTCACTGACTATGCGGATATAGACGAGGTGATTCAGTTCGGGGCTTGCCGCACTGTAGGCAACGGTGAAAGGGAGGCGAAGGAAGAGATATTCAGTAATCTGAATGTGGCATTCTGGGATGGAGCGACTGCAATGTTCCCGCCACATCTGCCACATCCGTGGATTGACTCTTTTGACACCGATTATTCTTACGTAACACAGAACACCGACACGCCACAAGGCACGCTGACAATAACATGGCGAGCAATCTACGCAAACCATCCCTTCTCATTGCGTATCAACAACAAGGCATACGGACAGGGAGTGGAGCGAACCTCGTTTACGAACATTGACCGAAAGAAGAAATACACTTTCTCCTTCCTCGCCAAAGAGATTCCAAATGTCCGCTCCACATTCTTCATAGATGGTAAGAAATACCTCTGCGTAAAGATAACCGCCCAGTTCAATGAAGAAGGTATGTCAAATCTTTTGAAGGGAGAGTTTTATAAGGTAATATAAGGAACCAACTTATTACATTATTAATTCCATCACTATGAGACTGCAAAAATGTGGTCTCTTTTTGTTATGATTTAAACTTGTTGCTTCACGTACAACATCATTATATGCATCACAAAGAACATCGCTAATACCATCACCAATTCCACCACCTTAAATTAATATAGAAGCACAGACAACATCACATTATGCGTCACATACAACATCGCACATAACATTACAAACTCCATCACTGATTCCATCACCTATTGTTGACAAAAAAGGCTGCACTTTTTTGATTTAAGTACAGCCTTTTCTGAATAGTTAAGCATTTACTTCTTTTCGTATAGAACCCAATCAAGCACTTTACGATTTGCGTCATCCACTTTTTGCTGGTCAAAGTCTATATATATGTCTGTTACTGTGTTACCACCATGCCCTAAAGCATGAGCTATGGTGTCCCGTGGTATGTCCAGACTGGCTGCTATTGTTGCCCATGAGTGACGTGCCCAATATGATGATATGTTTGGAAATAACGGCTTTCGCTCTTTCTTCCCACCCAATCCACTGCGTTTTAACGGGCCAATGTTCTTCAAGGCATTGTTCATGTGCTTGGTGAAGTCATGGTAGTCTTTATATCCATCCAGGATGTTAAGCAACCAATTCTTGCCTCTGTATTTCTCGATGATTTCCATAGCTTCCTTCTCAACTTTAATGGAATATAAGCGTTTAGTCTTTGCTCGATGGTAGTTGATTCTGCCATTGGAAATCTCTTTAAGGTGACAGAGATCAATGCTGTTGATTCCTATAAGCATGAACATCAGCTTGAACATGTCTAGATACTTCTGTGCATACTTTTCGCAAGGATAATTGATTAGCGTCCTCAAATCCTCAACTTTCAAATTTCGTTTTGCAGTTGCCACTGGACGAATCTTAAAACGTCTGAAAGGATAAGCGGTTGTAATATCCTCATCAATAGCTTCATTGAAAACAGCACGGATGTTGCGGAAATGAATGTTTCTGGCATTTTGCGAAGGTGATGTCTCAGACAAGAATTTCTCAAACGAAGTGAGCCAATCTTTGGTTATGTCTTCGAATTTTAGTTTGGTAAGATGCTCACCCTCAAAGATCTCCATGCGTGAATAAGTGTGCATATAGATTTTGCGGGTACTTGGTTGTTTGCTGTCAGCGAACTTCAAAAACCTTGTTGAGAAAAGATTCTTGTATTCAGTAATTTCTTTCTCCTTTTCCGCTTTCTCAGGATGTATAAGCTGGTCAATATGCTTCTTTATGTCAACAGCTGTCATTGATGCGATTTTCCCTTCACTAACTAGTGAGAGGATTCCATAATCAACCTTTTGCTTAACACCTGAGATGTAGACATTAAGCTTCATCTGCTCTGGGTGATTAATCACCTTCAACTTTTTGCAATCCCACTGATGGGTAAAAATCTTTGAGTTTAGTGACACATAGACAGTCTTATGCCTATGAGCGATTGCAATTTTCAAAACACTGGGTTTGCCAGGTTTTGTTCTCCGGTCATCTAAAAAAATCCTGGTACTTGCCATAATAAAAAGAGAGGCACTTGCAACTTTATCGCTTTTTTCATTTCAGATTGCAAAGAAAAATGAGCAATCAAATGAGCAATCATTTCACACAAAAAGAATGAAAACATAGGAAAAAGAGTGCATAGTTGCCATTTTTTTTAACGGCTCGCAAGGGTCAATTATAAGAGAAAATCGCTGATAGTCTTGAATTAATCAAATTACTATCAGCGATTTAATCTTAGGTGGGTGCTGACGGATTCGAACCGCCGACCCTCTGCTTGTAAGGCAGATGCTCTGAACCAGCTGAGCTAAGCACCCATGCTTTTAGCGGAAAAGCGATGCAAAGGTACTACACTTTTATGAGCTGTGCAAGTGTTTTGCCATTTTTTTTCTTGAAAAAAGCGCTGTAAAGCTTTTTCTTGCTTGATTATAGTGGAATGCCGTTTTGAATTATTGGCATTATGTCTTGTGGGCGGTTAATGATGACGTTGGCGTGATATTCTTTCAATTCTTTAACAGGCCTGAATCCCCAAGTGACACCCACCGAGTCGATGCAAGCGCGTCGTGCGGTCTCCATATCGATGCCCGAGTCGCCAATGTATATGGTGTCTTGCTTTGCAATGCGTGCCTGGGCAAGAATCATGAAGATTATGCTTGGATCGGGTTTGATGGGGATGCCTTCTTGCTGCCCAACGATAGCTACCCAGTTGATGTCGGGGAAGAAATGATTGATGATTTTTAAAGTCGCTTTCTGGTATTTGTTGCTGGCTACAGCAAGCTGTACACCGTTGTCCTGCAGTTCTTGAAGCAGTTCAGGAATGCCTTCATAGGGTGTGGTTCGGTCGGTGTTGTGCTCATTGTAGTACTGCTTGAAGTCTTTGAGCATGGCGTTGACAGTAGTGGCGCTCTTGCGTGCGTCCTCGGGTAGAGACCGTTCTATAAGCCGCTTTACGCCATTTCCCACAAAATAGGGGTAGGAGGCTACACTGTGGGTGTGGAAACCATTACGGTCGAGAGCATAGTTCACCGACTCGCCCAGGTCTTTGATTGTATTGAGCAGAGTGCCGTCAAGGTCAAATATTGCTAATTTCTTCATATTTCGTCTATTGTATGTCGTTACTCTCCACTAAAAACGAAGAACTATTTTAGAACGGATATCCTACCGAGAAGTGCAGCTCAGCATCACGTTTGAACGATGGAGATAATAAGGGCCAGTGTTCATGGCCTGATGCAGGATTATGAGCCTTCATACCCACGTCAAATCGCACAAGGAAGTATGTGAAGTCCATACGCAGACCCAGTCCATAGGACAGAGCCAGTTGCTCGTAAAACTTGTTTATCTTGAATACACCTCCAGGCTGATTCTCATATTCCTTGATCGTCCAGATGTTGCCGCAGTCGACAAATGCTCCAAGCTCAAGCACCCAGAATAGTTTACAGCGGTACTCGAGATTCAAGTCGAGCCTGATGTCGCCGCATTGGTAGATAAAGCTGTTCTGAGCCTTTTTACCGTCGAAGCTTCCTGGTCCCAACGTTCTCACACCCCAACCACGCACACTGTTGGCGCCGCCCGAGTAGAAGCGTTTCTCAAATGGCAGCACGGTACTGTTGCCATAGGGTACAGCCACACCCACTCCGGCATGGAATGCCAAGGAGCTTCTCTGGTTGATATAGTGGGTGATGGCAAAGTCTCCATCGAGCTTGACATACTGTGAATATCTCGTTCCAAACACCTTGTAACTGTCGTCTTCTTCACGCTTTTGGTTTACGAGGTGGGAAATGCCGTAAAGAAGGTTGCCCGCTGTCTCGGCCGAAGCTCTGACGGTGTAGATGTTGTCCTGGAATGTTGTTGCAAATGGGGTGGTGGCGCGTCGGTTTGTCTTGTAGAATGTGTAACCCATGCGCATGATAAGGTGATTCTCGTAGGAGTAGCGCAGCAACGGGTTAGTTATGCTGTCAAGGAAGTTTATCTTGCTCTTGGGCAGATAGATGTAGCTGATGTCGATAAGGTTGAAAGTGTGTCGCATCTGGTTGTTGCGCTCACTCCATATATATTTCCAACCTGCACCGGCTATGACGCGTGTGTACTCTGGTCTCTCCTGATAGTTGAAGCTCGTCATGAACTCGGTTGATGCCTGGATGCGTCGCTTGAAGCTCTCCCTTAGGAAAGGCATCTTGAACTTAGGAAAGGTGATACCCACGTCGCCCGAGTACTCGCTGTAGTTGTCGTTGATAAGGCCGCTCAAGTCGCCCGACAGACTCTCATATGAAGCCTTGAACTTGACGTTGAGTATTTCGGAGCCTTTAAAGATATTTCTATGCTGATAGTCGGCGCCGATACCAAAACCGAGGTCGCCTTCACTATTAGTTCCTTCAAGAGAGAACGATATGGTTTGAGACTTGTCGCGGTTAAGCAGGATGTAAGCATCAATCCATAGCTCACCATCAATCTCACCCACCGCTTTCATGTCGATGTTTATAAACTTGATGATTCCTAGCCTTCCCAACGCTTTGTATGTGCGGTCGATATCGTTGGCGTTGTAGAGCTTGCCAGGTCTTATAAAGCAGTTTTCGTCAAGGATTTTCTTGTCGATGTATCTGTCTTCACCATAAAGGACTGTTATGCCGTTGTAATAGTCGGGGTCGCCATAAACTCCCTCTTGCATGGTGACGGCATCGTAGTTGGTTACAAAGATGACGTTTCTCACAAAGAATTGCCTGTGGGTTTCGAGGTGAGGTACATGTGGCAGGTCTTGTGTCTTGTCGCTCAGCGTGAGAGTGAGGTCCACATCGCGTGAGTTGGCAGCAGTGTCGGCAAGGAAAGTGATGTAGCTCTTGTTGAAGGCATAATATCCATTGTTGCGTAACCGCCTTACAATTAGCTCGCGCTCATCATCAAGTTTCTTATGGTCGAGCAGTGAAGAGCATTTTATTGGGAAGTCGGTGGTGTCGCCCAGGATTATGTCCCTGATGCTGTCGTTATTGATCTCATACTTTATCGACCTGATGCGGTAAGGCTCATTCAGCGTGATGTTGTAGTTCACCTGAGCTTTTTTCTTCTTGGGGTTTATTTTCACGTCGCTGGTAACCGTGTTCTTGATGTATCCCTTGTTGTTGAGAGCGCGTTGGAGCTGGTTCTCACTTGCCATCGTCAATGTGGAGTCGTAAATTACCGGTGGCGCACCCACTCTTCTGATCCACTTGTTAAACCAGTTTGTGGAGTCTTTTCCCGACATATTGTATATGGCAAGCTGCATCTTGAAGCCGCCAAGCACTTTGTGGTTCTCGGTCTGACGCAGGTAGTTTGTAAGTTCTTGCTTGTTGATGTCGGTTTCGTTTTCCTTGTCAAGTATGTTGATTTTAACCTTGTCGAGAAGAAGTTGTCCATCTGGCACATGCTTCGTTGAGGCACAAGACCCCAGCGCCATTGCCACCATTAGTGACAGCAGCGATTTCAGCAGAATGCGCATGAAAGGTGATACTCGTGCCATATTATCAAACAAAATGCAAAGTTACCACCATTTAATTTAATGTCAAAAGGAAATTGCGAAAAGTTTTGTGCTTGATGTTTTTGTTGTCGAGCTGCGCTTTCTTGTCTTGTGGCTGAGTTCTGTGATTGTGCTGTTTGGCATATTTTAACCCTATTTTAGGGGCAAAAAATGGCCATTTTAGTTAAAAGAGGTTAAATTTCGACGATTTCTGCTTGAAAATTATGTTTTATAACACAAAATGCTATACCTTTGCATCAGTTTTCATGGTATTAGTTTTTTAAGGTTATGAAATCTTAGTCGTCGTGAGACGATATCTTTTCATTGTTTTAAGGTTTATGTTAATGGTATTAGAAAGTTAATTAGTTAAGCAATCCCCGACGAAGAGTCAGGGATTTCTTTTTTTATATACCTTTTTTGAATGCAGAATGCTTAATCAATGCTTAATCTAATGCATAATGCACAATGCATAATGCACAATGCATAATGCAGAATGAACGCCGCGGTTGGATAAATCAGGCTGCGTTGACAACGCACTAACAACGCCTAGGATTCTTGTGGGACAGTTTTTGAAAAAAATCTATTTTCTTCTTTTTTTGTTCTTCTTTTTGCTGGTTTTGTGTTTTGTCACTTTTGAATTAGAGGGAGGCAAGGGGCTTGCGGGGCTTATATTTAAACCAGGTTGCGTGTCAGGATTGTTTTGGGACAATTCTTGAAAAAATTGCGTGCTATTTTTTTGAGGAACGGGGAACGGGGATTGAGGATCGGTGACAAACAATGCTTTTTGTGTGGCAGACTCTTGTTCCTCTACTTGTTCTATTTGCTCTACTTGCTCTACTGGCTCTCCTTTCTCTTCACTTTCGCATTTCTCTTGATTTTCCTCTTGGTTCTCTTGATTTTCCTCATGGTTGCCTTGCTGCTCTTGCTCATCTTTTTCCTCTACTGTTTTTATCTCTTCTTGCCGGAGTTGTTCTCTTGTTGTGGCAAGGAGGCGGTGGATGGTGGACTTGGGTATGCGTGTGTGGGCAGCGATGTTGCGGATTGACCATCCCTTGGAGAAGGTGTCGTGGATGAAGTCGAGCTGCCGCTCACGTGTGGCGTCGATGGGGAGGAAGATGAGCTGCAGCTCGTTTGCCTCGCGTGATGTGACGAAGAAATGGAGGTACTGCCTGCCGATGCGCGGGTTGATTGCCTCGTGTATCGCCTCGTCGTCGAATCCTATCTCCCTGTTTATCCTGGTGAGCCTCTCCCGGTCTTCCTCGTCGTAGTGCGTCTTCATCTTGAGAGTCATGACGGCGTTGTTGTGGAGCTGAAGCGGGGCGTTCCGTGCCTTCAGCTGCTTGACGTAGTGTGTGGAGCCGTCGGTGACGGTTCCCGCCGGTATGTCGTTGAGGGTGAAGATGGAGTCGAAGGCGTAGGCGAGTTGGCGGTCGCCGGTTAGGTGCTTCATGGTGAGCGGTGTCCCCTCGTGGTGGTGTGTGGAGTGAGCGATG